>JBGSXH010000585.1:0-9029 GCA_041751515.1 Cyclobacteriaceae bacterium
AAGGAGCTAATCAGACAGGTCACTAAAATCATGAGTACTGTTCCATTCAGTACGTCCTCATTTAAAAAGCCTAAATTATAACCAACGAGCACAGCTGCCAGGGTTGCTGCGGCCTGTGCATTGGACAGTCCGAAAATTACACCTCGCTGTGCTTTGGTATAACCATAAATCTTCTGTGTAAGATAAGCAGCCAGCCATTTGCTTGCTGTTGCTACGATGATCATAGTTAACGCCACCACGACGGCTTCAATACCGGTAAAAATAATGCTTAGGTCTACGAGCATTCCCACACCAATCAGAAAAAAGGGAACAAAAAGGGTATTTCCCACAAACTCAAGCCTGTTCATCAATGGTGAGTTTTGCGGTATTAACCGATTCAATGCAAGACCGGCAAGAAATGCGCCTATAATGGGTTCGACGCCAGCCACTTCGGAGAGGTAAGCGCAGCCGAAAACCACGGCTAAAACGAAGATAAACTGACTACTTCCTTCACCTTCAATATTCTGAAAAAACCATTTAGCAATTCTGGGAACGGCAAATAATACGAACCCCACAAATATGCCAAACGATATGACCAGTTTAATCCAAAACTCTTGATTCAATTCACCTTGTGATGAGCCCGCAATGACTGCAAGGACCAGCAAGGCAGCGGTATCGGTAATCATGGTACCGCCAACCGTAATGTTAACAGCTTCGTTTTTATTGACACCAAACCTGGACAATATAGGGTAAGCTAGTAGCGTATGACTGGCAAACATACTGGCCAGTAAAATGGAGGTAACCAGCGAAAAATCCAGAAAATAATACCCTACTAAAGTGCCCAAGCCCATTGGTAGAAAAAAGGTGATGCTTCCAAATACAATTGATCGGTTCCTGTTTTTCTTAAAATCGGTAATATCAATCTCCAGTCCTGCCAGAAACATTATATACAAAAGCCCGACGGTGCCAAATAAAACAATGCTGGCGTCTCTGGCGAGTAGATTAAATCCATTTGGACCTACTACTACTCCGGCAAGTATTAGCCCTATAATACTTGGGAATCGAATTTTATTTAAAATGATAGGGGCAAAAAGAATGATAAACAGCACTAGCGCAAAAATTAGCACTGGATCGCTAATAGGTTCAACAAATTTAAATATTTCCATTTTTAAAGGTTTTTTCCTCCATTTGCTGCTATGTCATCCAAACAGTCCTTGTCGAATGGCGGAGGGTTGGATGCCCCGACCAGGTTTTGCAAAAAATCTCCTGTCTCAATACTAAAATGCATCAGGCAGCTACTTTGAATACAATGTTGACCATTGGCTTCATCCTGATGCTGATTTTGCATTGGGCTACCAAGGTTTACCAAGCCCATGAGGTGTCCCAACTCATGATGATTCACACTACTTTCCACCAGCCACCTGGAGGGTTGCCCTAATCCTCCAGAGACCTGATGAATGCGCTTTGCAAAAATGGCCATTGAAGTATTTCTGTAGGCAATGCCCAGTACGTTTTCAGTTTCATAATTGCCATTCAAATAAAATAAAGCCAATTGAAGGTGCCCGTCGTCGTCATTAAACTGCGTTCTGTGCTCATCTTCAATCGCTCTCACATCAGCACTGGTATAGATTGCCTGAGGTGCTGCATTTAAAAGAATAATCTCTACGCTTATTCCCTCCGGTTTGTTTGTGTGGTCAAGTAAAAATTGCTTTAGTGCTGTAACAGCCCTGGCAGAGGGCGCAAAATTGGGGTGCGCAAGTATGGTAACAGTTACTGCTTTGAAACGGCCATCAGATAAAATATCTTCAGCAGCGCTCCCTACACTTTGACGGTGGTAGTTAGTATCTGTGTTGTCAACAGTATTTTCACCTGGTGATTCGTCATTATTTCCGCAGGAAAACAATAATATAGCTGAAGCAATCAACACACTGCGCAGTAAAAGATTTTTCATGTAAGCGGTAGATTTTTGAATATAAGGCAATATTACATCTTAAAAATAAAAAAGCCAGATAGCAATATACTATCTGGCTTTGAATTAATGTAAATGAATACTAGGTATCCATGCGATTTCGAATATTTATTTTTCGCATAACCTGCTCATTCTGTCTATCAGAAATACCTTCTAACGGGATATTAATATTGAGTTGCCCCATATCAAACTCTGCTGATATAGCTTCGGTTATAGCATTTTTAGGAATTTTAAAAGCCCTTGCTGCCATTGGAATATTCATAAAATCTTCCAAATTTTCCGAATTGTCCTGTGCTGTTGGTGTTTCTAATAACACATGGAGGTTTTCTCCATGCATGAAAACCGAATATTGCCACGCTTCCACTCCGGGAGCTTCCACAGAGAGATACATGCCTTTTGCAGTTTGTTCGATATCAAAAGTAGTTTGCACTACCCCACCGCTAATAGTATTGAGCAAATCACCCTTATAAAGTAAATCGCGCAATAAAGATTTATCTTTTAATAAATTCATGATTTTCCTTTCTTTTAACCTACTTGCGCAATAGTGATACCAGTTTTTCTTTGTGACGAATTGCTGACAATTTGTCTTGGTACCTACAACCTGTTTAAAGCCTCTTCAACTTCATCATTCCCGGATAACAGTTCAAAAACCTTGCGATAGGTATGTGCATTGTCAATAGAGGCTGTAATGGTCTTGGCCACATCTAAACGGGAAATGTCTCCATTTTTGGCAGGCAAAGATTTTGCCACTCTGATTTTATCACTGCTTTCGTTATCTGTTAATTGTCCAGGTCTTACTATTGTATAGTTTAAACCGGATTTTATAAGGTAATCGTCAGCATTTGCTTTTGCTGTTAAATAATGCTCCATCTTTTCACCACCGCTCTCAGGATCATCGGCACCTAAAGAGCTTAGCATAATAAAACGTTTGGCCCCGTTCTTTACTGCAGAATCAACAAGTTTTTTAGCACCTTCTTCATCCACTGTTGTTGTTTTCTCAGGGCCATTTCCGGAACCAGAGCCTGCTGCAAAAATGACAGTATCACAATCCTCAGTTACAAAAGAAATATCACTTTCCAAATCTCCGAGAACGGGAATAGCACCCATTTTCTCAAACTCTGCAGCCTGTTCCGGCTTTCTGATTAAAGCATGTACATTGTGGTCGTCCTCTAATAAAAGGTTAACAATTAATCGACCCGTTTTTCCATTTGAGCCCGCAACTAATATATTCATATAGCTATAAAATTTAAAGGTGAATAATATAGGCAAACACCCAGACAAGGGGAATGTTAGGTAAACTTTGTAATAATTCCCTTTGGCAGACCTTAATAATAGACCTTCAGCATTTGCTATATGATAAATTTGACTTTAACTGTTAAATTTTTTGCTGATAAGTCTAAACGTTTTCTCTCTTAACTGCGTATCTTAACATAGGTAAAATTCACCATAAGTTGCTTATAGCGTTGCAAATGGCAGCTATTAAAATTATGTTTGTAACAGTAGCCATGAAATTAAAATGGTGTCTTTTTTTATCTAACATAGTGTTACAATTTTTTTATGCTCACCACAGCACTCAAAATTCAGACGGCTAGTGCCCATGAAAGCCTTGAAAACAGCTCCCTTATGATGCCATTGCATCGTGGAGAAGTTACTGCTGCTTATTACCAACAACTACTCATTAAATTTTACGGCATTTTCATGCCCTTGGAAGAAAGTGTGAAATTGCATCAGCAAGCTTTAGCAAGCTTTCTGCCGGACATTGATCAGCGAAGGAAAGCTACAGCATTGACCAAAGACCTCGCTTTCATGAATACTGATACCAGCGATATAGCTTTGCATAATTTTAAAGAGATAAATTCGCCGGCAGCTGCGCTCGGTGCTATGTATGTGATGGAAGGCTCTACGCTTGGTGGTCGATTTATTGCCAAAACCATTCAAAAACATCTCAATATTGACCCCGAGGAGGGTATTACTTTTTTTAGCGGATATGGGCAGGACACGGGTACTAAATGGAAACTTTTTCAAGAAGGCTTGCTGAATTTTGAAGCCAACAATAGTGAAGCAGTGCCTGAAGTAATTGCCGCTGCCAACTATGTTTTTAAAGAATTTGACCTATGGATAGATTAGTCGAAGAAAGAAAATCTATTATTAATACAGATTATGATAATAAAGTTTGTGGAAGCATTCCTTTAAACTTTATTAACATGATTCAGCCTTTTGGAGTGCTGATGGTTTTTGATAAGCAAGAGTTGACAATCCTGCAAACCAGCGAGAACGTCGGTGAGCTGCTGGCTTTGAAGCCGTCAGAGTTGCTTAAAAAAAGTATTGAAGAACTCTTGACGCCGGAAGATTTCAAGCGATTTACAAGCAAAATTACTAATTGGCCTGTGAATGAGCAATTTCCAGTCAATCTATCTTTCGATATCAACGGAGAAGAGAAAAAACTTGCTGTAACGGTTCATTTTAAAGAGCATTATGGCATTCTGGAACTGGATAATGCCGAAGAAGAAAGTGAGCAAACATTTATTGATATCTATAAAGATGTTAAATACATACTTTCGGCTTTAAGAGAGGCAAAAAATATCGAAGCAATTGCGGAAGCCACAGTCACTGAAATCAAGAGGTTGTCGGGCTTCGATAGAGTCATGCTCTATCAGTTTGATGAAAATTGGAACGGGCAGGTAATCGGTGAAGCTTTGGAACAGGACATGGAACCCTATTTAGGGCTTCGTTTTCCCGCCTCAGATGTGCCGCCTCAGGTAAGAGCCCTTTATTTGAAAAATGGTTTCAGACTCATCCCTGATAGTAACTATGTACCGGTAAAATTAATGCCTGTAGTTAATCCCGCTACAAAAAGTTTTACTGACTTATCCAGCTGTCAGTTGCGAGGGGTTGCGAATGTACACGTAGAGTATCTTAAAAACATGAAGGCTGCTGCTTCAATGTCGACACCGATTATCATCAACAACAAGCTATGGGGATTGATTTCATGCCATCATAAAGCCCCCAAAGTGCCCAATTATCCACTTCGGGCTTCTTTTGAATTAATTTCAGACCTGATAAGCGCTCAAATTGCGGCACGGACTACAGAAAGAATGATGCATGTGAGGAATAAAATTGATCAGACATCAATCAAGATTGTTGAAAATCTTTATTCTCACCATGATGTGGTAAAAGGACTCATGACGCATCCTGAAAATATTCTGGATCTTCTTCATGCCAGCGGTGTGGCCATTGTCATGAATGGAAATTTACACACCATAGGCAACATCCCCAAAATAAAAGCCATTAGAGAATTAATAAGCTGGCTGCAGCGAAAGGATGATAATGAGCTTTATTACACCAATTATCTTTCCAACGAATTTGCTGAAAGCATAGAATTTTCCGAGTCTGCAAGTGGTATAATGGCCATTCCTATTATTCAGAGCCAGGGCGACTATATATTGGCTTTTAGAGCAGAAATGATCGAAAACATAGATTGGGGTGGAAACCCTGAAGAAAGAATAAATTTTGAACCCGATGGTAAAACTTACCATCCAAGAAACAGTTTTGGACTGTGGCGTCAGAAAGTGAGGTATCATTCCATCCCCTGGCAGCCAGAGCAAATTGAGGCTGCAAAAAATCTTAGAACTGTTGTGCTAACCAGAATAGTAAATCGACAATACAGTAGTTATAACTAGTGTAAGTAATGGTTAGGTATGTCTTTTTGATCAACATTATCGCTAGTAAATGAGTAATAAAGAAACAAGCACTCGTCCATCAGAAGCTTCAAATGGCAAGGTGAACAAAAGGCCACATTATATTGTATGTATTGGTGCTTCTGCAGGAGGCCTGGAAGCGATTCACGAGGTTTTTGATCACTTTCCTGAAAAGACAAATTTTTCTTTTGTTATCATTCAGCATCTTTCTCCGGATTATAAAAGTTTGATTGGTGAATTGCTGACCAAGCATACCAATATGGGGATTTCTGAAGCCAAAGATGGCGTATTGGTAATGCCTAACCAGGTTTATCATATTCCCAGCAATAGAAATATCACGTTTCGAAATGGTAAATTACATTTAATAGAGAAGCCCAAAGCTGCACCTAATAATGCAATAGATGTATTTCTGGAATCGCTTGCGATAGATCAAAAAGAGCGGGCAATAGCTGTTATTTTAAGTGGAACCGGCACTGATGGCACTAAGGGTATTCGGAGGATACATGAAAATGGGGGTATCGTAATTGCGCAAAAGCCATCTACGGCAAAGTTTGATGGCATGCCCAATTCTGCTGTCCAAACCGACATCGTTGACATGGTGCTTCCTCCAAAAAAGATCGGTCATGAGTTGGTGAAATATGTTGCAGAAGGCAAACACACTAAAAAAAGGGATGTTAAGCAGCATAATCAGGATAACCCGGACGATGAATACCGTGTAGTTACTAAAATTCTTGATATTATCAACGAAAATACAAATTACGACTTCACAGCTTATAAGCGGCATACAATTTCTAGAAGGATCATTAAGAGAAGATCTCATTTAGGCATTAATTCTATAGAAGACTACTATGACTTCTTAGAAAATAATGATCATGAACTTGATATGATCAGCAGAGAGTTTCTCATTGGCGTAACGAAGTTTTTTCGTGACGATGCAGCGTTCAAAATGCTTAGAAAACAAGTATTGGAGCCCTTGATTGATAAGAAGATCCAAGAAAAAGAAGCATTAAAATTGTGGGTGGCCGCCTGTAGTACCGGGGAAGAGGCCTACTCTCTGGCGATTATGATCTCGGGAATTCTAAAGGACAAAAAACAGCATTTAGATGTTAAAATTTTCGCTACAGATATAGACCGTGATTCCATTGACTATGCTTCAAAGGGAGCTTACTCCGATGCTATTCAGGAAGAACTTAATCCTGAACTGCTAGAGCAATACTTTCAAAAGGAAGGTAAAAAGTATGTGGTTACTCCTTCCATCCGCCGAATGGTCATATTTGCACACCATAACCTTATCAAAGATCCTCCTTTTTCAAAAATCGATCTTGTGAGCTGCAGAAATATGCTCATTTACATGAACAATGATCTGCAAAAGAAAATTCTGAAAACTTTTCATTTTGCTGCCAATGTGGGAGGATATATTTTTCTGGGCATGAGTGAAAACGCTTCTGAAATAAAAGGCTCTTTGAAAGCGATCAGTGAAAAGCTAAATATTTACCAGGTAGTCAAACCTTGTAAAAGCTATATTTTCAATACCATAGGCTCGAAGGCCGACAAAAATGGCAAGCAAGAAAAGACTTACAATGTTGTAAGTAGCAGCAACATAGGGAAGAAAAAAAGCAGTAAGCTCGGTATAAAAGTAAATGATATCTTTAATGAGAATGTTATTGAAGCATATGACTATGCAGCTATATATGTAGATAGGGACCTGGACATTCTGCACGCAATCGGTAACTATAAAAAACTGCTGCACTTACCAGAACAAAAGCTGGAGTTCAATTTATTAAAAATGGTGCCGGATGACCTCTCCGTAGCACTCGGTGCTGCTGTGCGCAGGGCAGCAAAAGCCAATACTGTGGTGCACAGTAATCGCATACAAGTAACAGGTGAGAAACAGGTAAAGTCTATCAGTTTTATGGTCAAACCGTATCTTGATGAATCCAGCAATATTAATGAAGATTTTATATTTATCCTTTTCAAAGAAGAGGATAACGAGCATCTTTCCACTGAAGATATCACCCAACTGGAAAGCAAGATTAACCTGGACAGAATGATGGATCTTGAGGTGGAGCTTAAAGAAACCAAAGACCATTTACAAGCAACCGTAGAACAACTAGAAACCAGCAACGAAGAACTGCAGTCCAGCAATGAAGAACTGCTTTCGTCAAACGAAGAGTTGCAAAGCACCAATGAGGAGTTGCAGTCTTTAAATGAAGAGCTACATACCGTCAATAGCGAGCATCAGCATAAAATAAAAGAACTAATAGAGCTCAATGACGATCTCAATAACTATTTTACAAGTTCAGAAATAGGTCAGATTTTCGTAGACGGCAAATTGATCATACGAAAATACACTCCTTCGATAGTAAAGCAAATCAATATCATTGAATCTGATATTGGTCGCCCAATCCAGCATTTCTCTTATAATATCAAATATGATAATCTGGTAAATGATATTGAACACGTTATTAAAAACTCAACTTCTCTGGAAAGAGAAATTGAGTTGAAGGATGGTCAATCCTATTTAATGCGTATTCTTCCCTATGTGCGACAAGACAAGAAGACAGATGGTGCAGTTGTTACCTTTGTTGATATTACAAAAATCAAGAACCTTAACAATATTCTAAGTGGCGTTTTAAACAGTTCTTTAAATGGGATAATGGCCTTGAAATCCATCAAGGATGATCGAGGGAATATTATTGACTTCGAATGGATACTCGCTAATGAGGCGAGCGAGAGAATGTTTAGACAAGGAAAGCCAGGTTTGACCGGACTGAGGTGGAGAAATGTTATGCCCGAAAACGAAGAAGAGGGCCTTTTTAACCGTTTTGTCCATGTTATTGAAACTGGGGAAGTGCTGCATTTGCAACATTATTATAGGATCGATGACAAGAAAAGCTGGTACGAAACATCAGCAGTGAAAATTGATAATGGCATTGCTTTAACAATTGCTGATATCAATGATAAGAAAGAAGCCGAGGACAAAACAGCCACAGCCTTTGAAAACTTAAAACGTGCTGATGAAAAGCTAAAACGGCTTAATAATGATCTTGAACACCGGGTGGAGTTGAGAACAGAAGAGCTTTCTGAAAGTGAAGAGCGGTTTAGATTGGTTTCCCTGGCAACCAATGATGCCATTTGGGATTGGGATATGGTAAACAATAAAATCTGGTGGAATGATACCTTTTATGATTTGTTCAACATATCGCGGGATGCACTGGAACCAGGTATTGAAAGTTTGTACAACCGCATTCACGAAGGCGACCATGACAGGGTTATTGAGGCCATCAATACGGTCCTGGACAATGGCAAAAAGCAATGGAATGATGAGTATAAGTTTAAAACCGGGGATGGTAGCTACGCTTATGTTTTTAATCGTAGTTATG
>JBGSXH010000586.1:0-6503 GCA_041751515.1 Cyclobacteriaceae bacterium
GGAAAACCTGTTTCTTCTATTTTCCCGTTATTCATGACAATGATTCTGTCTGATATAAATTTTACAACCGACAAGTCGTGGCTAATAAAAATATAGGTAAAGTGAAATTCCTGCTTTAACCGATTTAGCAAATTGATTACCTGTGCCTGCACCGATACATCCAGTGCGGATACGGATTCGTCGCAAATAATAAACCTCGGATTCAAGGCTAATGTTCGCGCAATGCAAATTCTCTGTCTTTGCCCACCTGAAAGCTCCTGGGGGTAGCGATTGAAGTAGTCTGCCGATAAATTGACAGTTTCCAGTAATTCAATTACCTTTTCCCGACGTTCTTTGTCGTTTTTCAGGATGCCATGTACCTGCATGGGTTCCATGATGGCTTTGCCAATTTGCATTTTTGGGGTCAGAGAAGCATAAGGGTCCTGAAAAATAATCTGCATCTGCTGTCTCAACTTGCGCAAATCGCCACTTTTCAGGTCTTCTAATTTTTGTCCATCGAAAACAACCTCTCCACTATGCTGTGCCAGTTGCAGAATTGCCCTGCCCAGGCTGGTTTTTCCGCAGCCCGACTCACCGACCAGGCCCAGCGTTTCTCCGGGGTAAACCTCGAAGCTCACATCGTTGACGGCATTCAAATATTCTTTCTTGGTATTAAAAAGCCCTTTTCTAATAGGATAATTTACGCTCAGGGACCTTACTTCCAGCAGTGGTTTCTGCTTATAAATGACTTGCTTTTTCTCTTCTATCTCTTCGGTGCTTACCGAGTTCATCATCAAAAACTCACCAACGGAATTGAATTTTCCTGGTTTATCGCCCACCATAAAATCGGCCACTGTGGGTAGTTTTTTCAATTTAAGGTCAATTCTGGGCCGGCAGGCCAGCAAGCCCTTCGTATAGGGATGCTGAGGTCGGGTAAACACATCTTCCAGCAAACCTTGTTCAACAATATTGCCTTTGTACATGACCAATATGCGATCTGCAATTTCAGAGATAACACCAAGGTCATGGGTAATGAAGATGATGGATGAATTCAGCTCTTTTTGCAAAGATTTGAGCAGCTTTAATATTTCTGCCTGTACAGTCACATCGAGCGCCGTGGTAGGTTCGTCCGCAATTAATATGGCCGGGTCGCAGCTGATGGCCATGGCGATCATGACCCTTTGTTTCTGTCCTCCGGAGAGCTCATGCGGATATGCTTTGAAGATCCTTTCAGGGTCAGGCAATTGCACCTTTTCGAACAGCGCGATGGTTTTTTGCTTAGCCTCTTTTTTATCGGCTACTTTCTTATGCAGCAACAGCGACTCCTGCACCTGGTTTCCACAGGTATATACCGGATTTAGCGAAGACATGGGTTCCTGAAAAACCATGGCAATGTCATTGCCCCGGACTTTCCGCATTTGGTCGCTGGGCAATGTTCTCAGGTCATGAAAACCTTTACCTGGAATTTCGAACATGATTTGACCATTAATGATGCGCCCCGCCGGCTGGTGTACCAGACGCAAAATTGACAAGGCGGTCACCGACTTTCCGGAACCCGACTCACCCACAATACCAAGGGTCTCACCTTTGGCCAGGCTGAAAGAAATGTCGTCAACGGCTTTGACGGCACCTTTTTCAGTTTCGAAATAGGTTTGAAGGTTGGTGATATCTAAAATGGCGTTCGCCTGTTCGGGTGCGGACTTCAGCATAAATACAATGCATTTTTTAATGCTATGCTAAAATAGGGATTACCCTTTAATTTTAAAGCTTTCTTACTTTAAACTTCTGTTATTTGCACATTAGGCATTGTCGGCAATCCCTGCATGCGAAAGTATACCTGCGCGGTAACAATGACATCTTTACGGCAGTATTTGGCAATTCTTTCCAGGTTCTTTTCTTCATAATAAACCGTGGAAACTTCGGAACCATCAATATCATCTTTGCTGGTGGGGACACCAAATACAGCGGCCAGTAAATTGAGAGAGGTATAGCTTTTGTAATCTCCGAATTTCCAAAGTTGCATGGTGTCCACATGGGTATTTTCCCAGGGCTTCTTGCCAGCCATATTGAGTTGGGCTGGCAAGGGCAGTTGGTTAATTAAAATGCGACGGCATAGAAAGGGGAAGTCAAACTCTTTGCCATTATGGCCGCACAAGCGGATATTTTTAAAGAACGGTTTTTTCAGCTGGGTGCAGAATGTTTCCAGTAGTATTTTCTCATCATCATGGGCCAGCGATTTAACTTTGAGCTGATAACCCAGGTCTTCATCGAAATGCATAATACCGATGGCAATGACTACCACTTTGCCAAATTCAGCGTAAATACCTGCCCGATCTTCATATGCTTCTGCAGCACTCAGGTCTTCCGCCAGTTTGAGCTGAGCAGCTTTTACAGTCCAAAGCTGCTGTAGGTTTTCGGGTAGGGCATCAAATTTTTCAAAACTCGGAACAGTTTCAATATCAATGAATACTATATCTCTAAAAGGGTGGTAGGGGCTTTGCTCGGGGCGGATATTTATAGTAGACATTTACTGAGAGGGTTTATTTATAATGATGACTTTTAACTATCGATATAGAGGATGGGTTAATATGTTTTAATAATTATATTAATTACAATTTAATTATAGTAATTTTCATCGTAAACTTCACCTTTCTTTGAGGGATAATTTATATTTCTTTGCCACAATGTAAGATGACAGAGGACACTTTATATATTTTGATATAAGATGAAAAACGCGTTAAGCTTGCTTGCAATATTTTTATTGCCGTTTCTGGCATATGCTCAGTCTGAGGAGGCGCCAAAAACAGAAGCTAGGTCATATGATTTTAACGTTTTCTTAGGCATTGGGCGAGGCACATTTGAAACCAATCGGGAAGCCCCGTCTAAGTTTCCGACCTTAGAAACCCGACTTGGCATTGGCATTATTAGACCGATCCTTAACCATTTGTCCCTAAAAATTCGGCCAACGCTGGGGATTAAGTTTAAGAGAAAATCTCATATTACTGTACCGAGGTTTGATCCCAGAGAACATATGGTTGTTGATGATATGGCAAGCCAGGCAAACAGAGCATTTCTAGAAATACCTTTGCTTTTGCAATACCATGTACAAAGGATACCGCTAAATTTTGCTGCGGGCATAAATGCCAGAACATTTTTTTCCAGCGATCGCAGTTGGGATTACCTATCAGGAAAAAGTGAAGTGGGGATGATGACAGGCGCTTATTATCGTATTACACCAAAATTAAATATTGGATTGGACTACTATTATGGGCTTACCAGATTTTTT
Source organism: Cyclobacteriaceae bacterium (assembly GCA_041751515.1). Lineage (GTDB taxonomy): Bacteria > Bacteroidota > Bacteroidia > Cytophagales > Cyclobacteriaceae > JBGSXH01. The sequence goes on from JBGSXH010000586.1 coordinate 3,266, forward strand.
AGAGGTAGTGTTGGTAATGGCACTGAATCATACAATTTGGATATTAGAAACAACTTTCTTCAGTTGAGTCTCGAATTTGATATTTCCAGGTAAGGAAAGGGTTTAGCAATTACTTTTAAAAATCAATCATTTTGACAGTGTGGTAAATTATACGCTTAGCTGTCAAAATGATTGTTTCTTCACTAAACCATTATCTTAGGAATGCAATACGCCTTCCAGTGCCAATGCTTCAATAAAGCTCAAGTTGGATTGCTGGATGGAATTGGGTGCGAAAATAAATTTCTTATCAAAAATCTGCCGACCGATATAGTAACTGACGAAAAACTCATTGCTCAGGTGAAATACTTCTTCCTGAATGGCTTCTACAGCAGCGAAACTTTCTGCTTCCACTTTTTCGATCGCATGTCGTAGAGTAGAAGTTTCCTGTCTTTCTCCGTCTACTTCACCATATCCCTTGCTGCTAATCATCACACTTTCCAAAGGCTTGTCATTGGCGTTTATGAGGTAAACTTTCCAGGATAATGCGTCATTGCCTTCTCTGGCGATGGCCAGTTTTACATTATTAACTGGCAAAAATTGAATGTCTTTCTTCATGTAAATTTTGGGCTTATGCTTTTATTATTTCCATTTGAAATAAGCTGGCAATATGGTTTAGAACGGATTCAGCCACCGCTGACATATCTACCTTCTTTCCAAGCTCCTGCGCCATGGAAGTAACTGCTTTATCACTGATGCCGCAAGGGACAATATGTCCAAAATAGCTCAAATCAGTATTGACATTAAGTGCAAAACCATGCATGGTGACCCAGCGGCTGCTCTTGACACCTAGTGCGCAAATCTTTCTTGGGTTTTCCTGCTTCAGATGGTCAATCCAAACGCCGGTAAGACCGGGAATTCTACCGCCATCGATATCATATTCTCTCAATGCGAGGATGATCGCTTCTTCCAAAAAGCGAAGATACTTATGAATATCAGTAAAAAAATTATCAAGATCTAAAATGGGATACCCCACCAATTGACCCGGGCCATGGTAGGTAATATCACCACCTCTATTAATCTTATAGTAGGTGGCTTGATGTGCTTTCAGGCCCGCATCGTCCAATAGCAAATGGGCTTCTTTTCCGCTTTTCCCTAAAGTGTAGACATGAGGATGCTCACAGAACAGAAGATGGTTTTGCGTAGGTATCGGCTCTTCATCTTCGGCCTTGCGGTTGGCAATTTTAAGCGCAACCGTCTCTGCAAAGATCTTCTCCTGATGGTCCCAGGCTTCCTGATAATCAATTTGGCCTAAGTCCTTGAAATACACTGCTTTATTGTATTGAATATTCACCATTATTCATTATTGGGAAGATAAACTTCTAATATTTCAGCACCTTTTTCAGATTGAATATGGCAGGATTTGAATGCTGCGGGCAGTAAGCCAGATTCTCCTTTGTTTAAGGTTTCCTGCCTTCCATCGTCATAAGTAAGCATCACTGTTCCTTTAGTACACATGTAAATAACGAAGGAGTCAACTGCATGATAATCCCTGCCTATACTGCCTTCAATCCAAATCTTATTAGTCGTAAAATATTCACATTCAGCCAGCAGTACTGATTCATTTTTAATCGAAGCCGGATGAGTTTTAGCATTTCCTTCCTCCTCAAACTGAATAGCGTCCAGGGCTTTTTCAATATGCAATTCTCTCAGATTGCCATTGGCGTCTCTACGGTCAAAATCATAGATACGATAGGTAACATCAGAACTCTGCTGAATTTCTGCGAGTACGATGCCCGCTCCAATACTATGCACATGCCCGGCTGGAATGAAGAAAGTGTCGCCCTGCTGTACGGGTTCCTGATGGAAGACCGACGCGACAGTCCCTGCTTCCAAAGCATCCAGATAGGCGGCTTTGTCAACTCCTTTGATGAAACCGGAAACCAGCTTCGCTTCTGGCTCAGCATCCAGGATGTACCACATTTCAGTCTTTCCTAAAGATTGATGCCTTTTCATCCCTAAAGCATCATCAGGATGCACTTGAATAGAGAGTTCCTGCTGTGCATCAATGAACTTGATCAACAAGGGAAACGCCTCGCCATGCTTCTTAAAAGGCTTTTCGCCAAGTAATTCGCCTTTATACTCCCCAATGAGCGCTGTCAGAAATTTGCCCTGTAAAGCGCCTTCACTTACCACTGACACATCACCCGGTACTGCAGAAATTTCCCAACTTTCACCTAGCTGATTGGTTTTTCCATCACCTTTTTTATAAAGTTGATGTAATTTGCTACCGCCCCAAATTTTATCTTTTAGTATAGGATTAAACTTCAGGAAGTACAAGTTTTCTTTGCTACTCATGCTTTTCTCATTTTTTTAAAGGCGTTGATTAACCCATTGGTAGAAGCGTCATGGCTGCTAATTGGTTCATCATCATTCAATTCCGGAAGTATGGCATTGGCCAATTGTTTACCCAACTCTACGCCCCATTGGTCGAAGCTATAAATATTCCAGATGACGCCCTGCACAAATATTTTATGCTCGTACATGGCAATCAGGGCGCCGAGTGTAAATGGATTTAATTTTCTGAAAAGAATAGAATTAGTTGGTCGATTGCCTTCAAATACTTTGAATGGCATCAATTTTTGAATTGCTTCTTCACTTTTACCTGAGAGCTCACTTTTGACCTTTTCTGCATCTTTTCCCGCCATCAACGCTTCTGTTTGGGCAAAAAAGTTAGAAAGTAGTTTGGTATGATGGTCGCTGACTTTGTTATGACTAATGGCTGGTGCCAGAAAATCGCACGGTATAAGCTTTGTGCCCTGGTGAATGAGCTGGTAAAAAGCGTGCTGACCATTGGTGCCAGGCTCTCCCCAGATAATCGGACCTGTTTCATAATCTACAGCCTTGCCCCCGCGATCGGTACTTTTACCGTTGCTTTCCATATTGCCTTGCTGAAAATAGGCAGCAAAACGATGCATGTACTGGTCATAGGGTAAAATGGCTTCTGAAGCCGCTTTGTAGAAACTATTGTACCAGATGCCGATAAGTGCCAATATGATCGGCACATTCTTTTTAGGCATGGTTTCGTGAAAGTGACGGTCCATTGCATGGGCACCGTCCAGCAGCTTTTCGAAATTGTCGAACCCAATGGCACAGGCGATTGACAAGCCAATGGAGGACCATAGCGAATATCGGCCACCCACCCAGTCCCAAAATCGGAACATGTTTTCAGCTGCAATACCAAATTCCTTCACCGATTTTT
>JBGSXH010000587.1:0-2213 GCA_041751515.1 Cyclobacteriaceae bacterium
TGCTCAATAAGTCCGGCAATGACGTATCTGTTATTAACCTTTCTGACGGTAAAAACGAAGCCAAGATAAGTGTTGGGGAAGGTCCCCATGAAGTAATTATCAGTCAGCAAGAAGAAATTGCGGTGGTATCCAACTATGGCAACAGCAATAAGCCCGGAAATTCTATTTCTATTATAGATTTGAAAAACCAGGAAGTAGTGAAGACCATTGATCTGGGAGAATATATGAAACCGCATGGTCTGGCCTGGCTCAAAGAAGGGGATACATTTTTAGTTACAGCTGAAGCTCAGCAAGCATTGTTAATGATAGAAATAGAAAGTGCTACTATAATACAGGTTTTTACAACTCAGGCCAAAATGAGTCACATGGTCGCTTATAGTGGACAAAACAATATGGCCTTTACTGCAAATATGACGGATGGTACTGTCACTGCCATTGACATTAAAGAGGAAAAACCCATCAAAGTAATCAATACAAATGAGGGAGCAGAAGGCATTGCAGTTTCCACAGATGAAACTGAAGTTTGGGTTAGTAATCGTGAAGCAAATAGTATCAGCATCATCAGTATAGAAAAGCTGGAGGTAGTGGAGACATTAGAGACGGCAGCATTTCCTATTCGCATTTCATTTTCTCCTGATGGCAAGATGGCCTTTATTTCCAATGCTAAAGATGGCAGTGTGTCTATTTATGATGCACATAAGAAGCGCCTAATGCATACTATTCCTATGGAGCAAAAAGGCAAATCTGACAAAAACCGTATTGCAGGTACTATTAGTGACGGCCCGGTACCAATAGGCATTGTTGTTCATCCTAATGCACCATTTGCCTTTATATCAAACAGCAATGCCGATATAATTACTGTGCTTGATCTGGAGGATATGGAAGTAGCGGGAACAATTGAAGGTGGACAGGAACCAGATGGTATAGGCTTTTACAATCCTGAAAAATAATGAAAAAGTGGTTGTGCCTTCCAAAACCTTATTTATGAGGAGAAATTTTACCAATTTCAAAAGGCTTTTCGATGTGCGTGTGTGAGTTAATCGAGAAGGACACAACCACATATTTTCAATGTCTTTCTACCATTAACGGGAAAACACCGAAATCGTATGCAGTAAATCCTATTTTTATGATAAATGGTCATAATTATGTATGAGCTGAGGAAACAAACGATTGCAAACACTTTATAATTATTTGTTTCTCAATAGTTCCATGATCAGTTGTTATTGATAAGCCAATCCGTTGCGTCTGAACAATTAAGAAGTTACTATAGGCTCGAGTAAAATAAAAGCCATTTCATCATCAATGTTATTGAATATGTAGATTTTTCCATCTTTTAGAAAGTGCATTTCAGGTTGCTGTTGCAACTGAGGTAGTAGCCATTCTCCAATAGGTTGAAAGTCTTTATCCAATACAGTCAGGTATACTTCTGCTTTTGTGCTCTGGGCTTCATCTTCACTGCCTTCATCTCCATCAATCAATTGATATGAGAATCTATAATATTGTTCGTTTTCGTCATTCCACATGGGTTTCATGAAGTTGATCTCCCTCATCATCTTCGAATATTCCTTCTGAAACTCAGTTTGATCGTCAAAGGTAGTCTTGTAAGTGCCGGTTTTTTTATTTGCCGTTAAGGTATTGCTGTAGGCAGCATGATAGATGGAATCAGCAGCTATACTATAAATATACAAGTCGTTGAAGACAGAGTTGCTGATGATAATTTGATTTCCCACTTTGGTTGCTTCCAGGGATGGGCCTTGAATAACTTTCATTTCGTTACTTTGGTATTCAATATAAAAAGATTGAAGCCCTTCCAAGGCGGGGATATCAAACCTTTTTACGGTACTATCCTTTAAATTCAAATGTGCAAACTGCTGAGATGTTCTCCCAAATTCACCAATTAAACCATAAATATTACTTCCATCGTCATCAAAAATAATTTTGGTACTAAAATTCTCCCTTTCACTTAACACCTCCCCATGAAGCTTTTCGTCATGAAAGTTATACAGCATTATTTTTTCTCCTGTAATTGAAAAAAGCGCCTGCTGCTGCCCACCGCCAATGTACATTCTATCGTTACCCAATAAGTTCATTGCGCTGGGATACGCGCCGACGCTATGCGGCCCATCCTTCTGAAATGGCAATTTTGCAACCAGGCTCAATGTATTAAGATCTACCTTTTCGATTGTGTTGTCCTGTAAATTGAAATTGAATAA
>JBGSXH010000588.1:0-2947 GCA_041751515.1 Cyclobacteriaceae bacterium
GCCGGATTCTATAATTGGATGATCTTATTGACTGATACTTGCTGAATAAATGAGTAGTTGCCAGGATGAGTAAGTGCCAGGAAGTGATTTCAAGGTAACATAAGCAAAGCTGAGCAACGTTTTAGCTTTCAACCAGATAAAAGTGGGTAATAATATTAAACTGCTTTGAGCTTAAGACGCGACAATGAAACAGCACCATTGACGTAATGATTATTTCCTATGCTTATCCACTGACCAAAAAAATTGTAGCGACTTGACCGGTTTAATACTACCATAATCAAGTAAGTTAATATTTATTCGAAATGTATTAAAAAAATACGGATTAGCATTAAACAAGATATAAACTTAAATACCTGTTAATAAGTATATTATGAAAGTTTGCAGTATAGCATTACATCAACACTCGCGGGTATTATTACTTTTTAATGTTATAACTTTATGATGATAAGCTATGAGAAATTGCTAATTGTACTGGCTATAAAAGCCCAGCAGTTAATTTTAAGCATTATGTGAAACAATCTCATTAAATGTTGTAAATGCACAACTGCCTTTTAAACAAGTATTTATATTCTTTCGCAGCAATTTTTTAATTTAAATTTTTTTTAACCTAAAATTACTATTATGAGACTTATGGATAGTAAAACGCATGGTATTCTGGAATACTCCACCGGACTACTTTTAAACGCAGCTCCTTCGCTATTTGACTTTGCCCAGGGAGCGGAAACCAGGGTACTCCGTTATCATAGGAATTAGCATTATTGTAATGAGTCTCCTCACCAATTATTTTTTCGGTTAAAATTACCTTAAGGTGACTGTGTTCAGCAAAATATCAACTTAAGATAATTTTATTTTTTAATCTTCATCAGTAAGCATATGGATTTTGATAATAATGCGCACAGCAATTTCAATATAGATAGCCAGGATATTCTATACCAGCTACTTAAGGACCAAATCATTAATCAGCAAATGCTTTCGGCTATCATGGCAAGGCTCATAGCACTTGAGCATCAAATCGATGGAAAAGCCTTGCATAACGAAGCCTTAAGCGACAAACATGATAAGATTATGCGAAGGGTGGTTGAATTTGCGGAAGTAGAATACCAGGACATTCTGGTCCTATTAGCCAAAAGCAATGGAAGAGGTTAATATGGAAGTTCTTAAAATACCGACCGCGCTTCTTAAAAAGCATGTGAATGATAAACCGCTCTTAATGATTTTTCCTTTTGAGCTACTGTCGCATTATCTCAGGTGTATTGACTTATGCAAACCGTTAACATGCCGATATCGTATCATATTTGCCCATTCTGACAAATATAACCATTATGTACAGGCAGCTGGCTATGAAACTTTTCCCTACCAACACATGGACTCGGCCGCAATTATGCATTGCGCAGAAAATTTCGATTTCAGCTGGCTAAATTATGAGATTTTACATTGTCAATACAAAGTGCAGTTGTGCACAGTGCGTAGATATAAACCTGCTGCTATATTGTCCGATAATATGCCAACGTTGCGAATGGTTGCAGAAAAGACAGACACCCGGCTCATTGCGCTAATGAATGCCTATATGAGTCCTTTTTATGCGCGCACAAGAAAGCTTTCCAGAAGACATCATGCCTTCAAATACCAGCAGAAAACTCCGGAAAAGGTTTTTGAAGTAGTGACAAAGCTGGCAGAAAAAGCCATGTTTTTTAAAGTGCATGCGCCGTTCAGACAAATTAGAAAAGAACAAAATTTAAGCTGGAAAAGCAGCTATTTGGATGAGCTGCAAGGCCATGAAACCTGGCTATGCGATCTGCCGGAGATATTCCCGCAAAAGGCACTACCTGCTCTTTTTAACTTTATTGGCCCCTTATTTCACAGGTCTGAAAACAGGCCGCAGGCCCCAAATCTACTCATTGATCATGATAAAAAGACCATTTTAGTGATGTTGGGAAGTACCGGCAAGTGGCAGCAACTGTCATTTTTAAACGACCCTCATTATGAGCAGTACAATATGCTCGTCATAGGAGATGAGCAAAAAGTATTAAATGCTGGTTTTATGCAGCATATTGATTTTACCAATGATATGGAGTTGTTCGCGTTAGTTGACCTGCTTATCTGCCATGGCGGCAACGGCTCTATTTATAAAGCGCTATCGCATCGCATTCCTGTATTAGCCAAAACCTCGCATTTTGAACAGGAATGGAACATGGATGGCCTGGCTGCCAAAAAGCTCGGCCAAAATCTTGATGATATTTCCAATACGGAGGAATACAGGCAATTAATTGCATTTTGGGTCGGACAAAAGGGACACTATCGATTCAAGACATGTGCAGAAACTATCAGGCAGTATAGGGAAGACTTTCTAGTGAATGCCGGAATACTGCATGGACAGGAAAAGCAAATAGCTGGATGAAACATTTGCCCAACAGCAATTAGCGGCACTTCTGCTGATTGGTGAAGGTCATGATATTAAATTATAATCGAAATTTTTAACTAAGATGTTGGCAAAATTTATAAGTTGTATTGCTCAATAATCATTCAAAATCTCAAAAAATGGAAATAGATACCGTTTTAAAAAGAATTGACCATACCATATTCCTAGCTAATGAAGGATATTTGTATGGTATAAACCGGTTTGAAAAGGAAGATGCAGATATCTTCAAGACCAAAATTCTTTTTAAGGATGCCATATTTATGAGAGGTGAGGCCGCTGCTCAGGTTTTTTATGATCAAGAGAAATTTGACAGGGCAGGAGCGGTGCCAAAGTTCGCCTTAAAAACCTTATTTGGGGAAGGTGGTATCCAGGGTTTGGAGGGTAAGGCACATGCACACAGGAAAGCTTTGTTTATGTCATTCATGGGCCTAGAAAGTATCGATAAACTAATCGAGATACTGGAAAAAGAGCTTTTTGCTGCTGCGGAGGCATGGCAGTCAAAGGAGAAGGTCTTTATTTTTGATGCGT
>JBGSXH010000589.1:0-7161 GCA_041751515.1 Cyclobacteriaceae bacterium
AATTTCAGAAAATACCAGCAAAAATCTTCGGTTTTTGATTTTGGGTGTCCCTGTGTCGAAGTCAGAGGTATTGCAGAATCATATCATTGTGCTGGCAGAGTCGGCAGTTACAGCCTAACTAGCCCTAGCGGTATAAAAAAAGCGAATTGGTTTGGTCCGATTCGCTTTTTTTTATGTTCCATTTCATCTCTAAAAAAATACTGACACGCCAATTTTACCGTTGGCACTCGACAGGAAAAAAGTAATATTTTCGCCTGCCGACTCATCGAGGCCGGTAAATGTATTTATTGACATACCCAATTCCGCTCCTATACCAATATTTTTAGCGATATAGTAGTTAAAGCCCAGGCCTGCGGTTGCGCCAAAGGTGGAAAAAAGGTTTTCTCTTTCAATGTTATCTAGGTTGAAGCCAGAAGCACCTCTCACCTGGGTTCTGCCATATTGCAAATCAAAGAACCCGTAAGGCTCAACCCTATTAGTGCCGCCAAAGGCTTTCATTATCCCTAAGTTTACCTGATAATCTCTGATACCCATTAAGTTATTAGCCGAACCTGTTTGCTCAAATTTGCTTCTATAGTTGAAAAAAGAAAAGCCTCCACGCAGGGCAACAGTTTCTGTCAGATAATAGCGCAGGTCAAGCCCCATTGCTATCGGTGAAAACACTTCATCATTGGCACCTATAAGGTTTTCAATTTGCCTTCTTTCGCTATTGGTGATAGGGGAAAGGTGGATAAAGAAACCAAACTGACCAGCATCTGGTCTTAAATAATCTTCAGTGTTTTCCTGAGCAGCAAGTGGGTTGTAGGCTAATAAGCTCCATAAAAATAATATGGATAGGATTGATAGTCTTTTCATTCGTTTCCCGATTAGTTAAGAGTTGATAAATTATTAGTAAACAGCCCATTGGACTGCCTATTTTCTATTTCATAAAGGAAACTATTTTTTACTGAAAAGTTTACTTCGTCAACAAAAATCGATAGAAATTTTAAAAGATAGCGTCATTTTACAAAGTTTGCCCATCAAAGAAAGCTCTGCCTGGAATAGGTCTACTTCCTAAACAATATCAATATACCGGGTATTTGGATCATCAAAGCCTAGGAATTGGTCCCAGAATGGCACTTCGGGTAAACCAGCTCTTACGTACAGTTTCTCCTTTTGAACTGGGTGGATGAAGGAAATACCCAAGGCATGCAGATTGATATTGCCATCTTCATTGGGTTTGGAGAAGCCATACTTGATGTCGCCTCGGATGGGTGAGCCAATGGCAGCTAATTGTACTCTTATTTGATGTGGTCTGCCCGTGAGCGGATGGACTTCCAACAGGTAATGATCATTCAGTTTCCCCAAAACTGCGTAACGTAATTCTGCTCTTTTTGAACCCGGAACCTCTTCATCAAAAGCGGAAGTAACATTGATGCTTTCATCTTTTTTGAGCCAATGTGTTAATTTACCCTTTTCATCTTTCGGCCTTCTTTTGACTACAGCCCAGTATTTTTTGTGAATCTTCTTGTTCTGAAAAAGTTTATTCATCCGTTCCAGTGCCTTGGAAGTTTTAGCCATGACCAACACCCCACTCACCGGCCTGTCCAGCCTATGCACACACCCTAAGAAAACATTCCCAGGCTTATCATATTTCTCCTTAATGTAGGCCTTTCCCAGCTCGATGATGGGTTCATCACCGGTCTTATCCCCTTGCACCAACATGCCAGCAGGTTTATTGACAATGAGTAAATGATTGTCTTCAAAAATGACTTGGAATGGAGCTTCTATATTCTTTTTCATGAACCACTGATTTATCCTGCAAAATTAAGTTTTTAAACCTAATTAAACCCAAATACCTGCTTTTCTTTATAATCTTAAACCTAATTAACTATCCTTCGTTAGTTATAGACAACGATTTTTTTATATAAATAGCTAGTTATGAATACTTTAAAAACTTTTTTATCGCTAAGTATGGTCGGTTGTCTGGCAATAGGAACAACTTTTGCGCAGACTCAGCGAAATACCAATGTACCTGAAAGAACAAGAACCCATTTTCAATCTACCTACCCACAAGCCAGCGACGCGCAGTGGAACAGTGTTGATGGAAACTATAGCGCATCATTCAGACAAGACAATAGAAATACCACTGCAGATTACACCAGGGACGGAGAATGGCTAGGAAGCTCTTCGACCATCGAAAGCAGAGACATGCCTGAAACGACGAATACTTATATCAGCGAAAACTACGAAGGATACAATACCAGCGAAACGCGATACAGGGAAACGCCGCAAGGAAATTACTATGAGGTAGATATTGATAGCGATGATGACACACGCACCATCAATTTTGATGAAGATGGTAATTTTATAGATACCCCTCCACAAGGCAATGACACGAACAGAGAGCAATAGTTATCGCTCTAAAGTAAGTAAAAAAGCCTTTCCAGCGAACTGGAAAGGCTTTTTTGTGCTTATGCAATTTGTACTTATTCAAATTCTGAGCTAAAGTGAAATTCTATATCCGGGAAGTTCTCCTGCACCATCTGGAGCCACGCTTTGGTTTCAGCCATAAACACCAGTTTGCCATCTTTGTCGCGGGCAATATGACGGTATTTACTATCAACAAACTCCTTTAGCTTTTTCTTATCTTTAGAGGTGATCCAGCAGGCCTTATAAAGGTTCATGTGTGAGAAACGACATGTGGCATTGTACTCATGCTTTAGTCTGTGTTGTATCACCTCGAACTGCAGCGCACCGACAGTGCCCACTACTTTTCTGGAACCCATTTCATAAGTAAATAGCTGCGCTACCCCTTCGTCCATCAGCTGTACAAGACCTTTGTCCAATTGCTTGGTCTTCATGGCATCCATATTGATCACCTCCTGAAATATTTCCGGTGAAAAAGACGGAATCCCTTTAAAAGTACCTTCCTCCCCTTCACTCAGTGTATCGCCAATTTTTAGATTCCCAGTATCATAAAGACCGATGATATCGCCTGGCCAGGCCTCGTCTACCTGCTCCTTGTCCTGTGCCATAAAGGCAGTGGCACTGGAAGCTCTGAAGTGCTTATTCAGTCTCACATGGTGGTAGCCTTTTTGCCGATCGAATTTACCACTACAAATTCGAACGAAAGCGATTCTATTTCTGTGCTTTGGATCCATATTCGCATGGATTTTGAAGATGAAGCCAGTAAATTTATCTTCATCCGGGGCTATATACCTGACATCGGTACTGCGCCCTTTAGGTGCGGGTGCCAGTCTGATAAAGCAATCGAGTAACTCGCGCACACCAAAGTTATTGACGGCACTACCAAAGAACACAGGTGCTACTTTACCAGCCAGATAGTCATCATCATTGAATTCTGGGTAGACGCCATCTACCAGCTCCACATCTTCGCGAAGCTTATTAGCATCTTTGGTCCCCAGTTTTTTGTCCAATTCAGGATCGTCAAGGCTGTTGATGCGCACCGCATCATCCAGCACTTCTCTGCGGCTTGCCTGGAAAAGAATCAGGTTCTTTTCCATCATATTATAAACCCCTTTGAATTCTTTGCCCATACCAATTGGCCAGCTTAGGGGCTTTACCTGTATATTCAGCTTTTCTTCAATTTCATCCAGAAGATCATAAGGATCCTGCCCTTCCCTGTCCAGTTTGTTAATGAATACAATTACTGGCGTGTTGCGCATGCGGCAAACCTCCATGAGTTTTTCGGTTTGTATCTCCACGCCTTTTACACAGTCGATGACCAGAATTACGCTGTCTACGGCAGTCAAAGTCCGATAAGTGTCTTCGGCAAAGTCCTGGTGACCGGGAGTGTCCAGCAAATTTATTTTTACCCCTTCGTAATTAAAGCCCATAACGGAAGTGGCCACAGAAATACCTCTTTGCTTCTCTATCTCCATAAAGTCGGAAGTGGCATGCTTGTCAATCTTGTTAGACTTTACAGCACCCGCCGTCTTAATGGCACCTCCAAAAAGCAATAATTTCTCCGTCAGCGTGGTTTTTCCGGCATCCGGGTGGGAAATAATTCCGAATGTTCTGCGCTTGGCAATTTCCTGGCTTAAACTCATGAAAGTAGTAGGATTAGATAATCGTGCGCAAAATTAGCGATTTTTTTCGCTAAGTAGCAATTTTGCCGGCAAAGCCTTTTGGCAGACATTTATACAAAGGTGGCATTTAAAAATACACAAAATGACAATATGTCACCCATTTTACAAGATATCTCCCTTGGCACAACCATTGATAAAGGAGTGATAAGAAATTAATTAAATAAGAAATTTAACCGTACACTTTTTATATCATGGGAAAAATTATTGGAATTGACTTAGGTACGACCAACTCCTGTGTTGCTGTAATGGAAGGTAACGAGCCCGTCGTAATTCCTAACAGTGAAGGGAGAAGGACCACACCTTCTATTGTTGCATTTTTAGATAACGGTAACGGAGAACGTAAAGTAGGTGACCCTGCAAAACGTCAGGCGATTACTAACCCTAAAAACACGATTAGCTCTGTGAAGCGATTCATGGGCAAAAAACACTCTGAAGTGGCTGATGAACGCAAAAACGTTTCTTACGGCTTAGAGCAGGGCAATAATGACACCATCAGAGTGCGTATTGGCGACAGACTTTATACAGCACAGGAAATTTCTGCAATGATTCTTCAGAAAATGAAGAGTACTGCAGAAGATTACTTGGGCACTGAAGTGACTGAAGCCGTTATTACTGTTCCTGCTTACTTTAACGATGCTGAGCGTCACGCTACCAAGGAAGCTGGACAAATTGCCGGACTGGATGTGAAGCGTATCATCAACGAGCCTACCGCTGCCGCCCTGGCTTACGGTATGGACAAGAAAGACAGGGATATGAAAATTGCTGTGTATGACCTTGGTGGTGGTACATTCGATATTTCTGTACTTGAATTAGGTGATGGCGTTTTTGAAGTCAAATCTACCAATGGTGATGTTCACCTGGGTGGTGATGATTTTGACGGTGTAATCATCGACTGGTTGGCTGACGAATTTAAGAAAGACGAAAATCTGGATCTTAGAAAAGATGCTATGGCATTGCAGCGCTTGAAAGAAGCTGCTGAGAAAGCTAAAATTGAACTTTCAAGCTCTTCCAGCACAGAAATCAACCTGCCTTATATCATGCCTGTTGATGGTATGCCAAAGCACCTTGTAAGAACTTTAAGTCGTTCTAAATTTGAGCAACTGACAGAAGGTTTGGTATCAAGAACGATGGAACCTTGCCGTAAAGCATTAGCTGATGCCGGCGTAACTGCTTCTGATATTGACGAAGTAATTTTAGTTGGTGGTTCAACCCGTATTCCAAGAATACAGGAAGAAGTAGAAAAGTTCTTCGGAAGAAAACCATCTAAAGGTGTGAATCCTGATGAGGTTGTGGCAATTGGTGCAGCCATTCAGGGTGGTGTATTGACTGGTGAAGTGAAAGATGTATTGCTACTGGATGTAACCCCACTTTCCTTGGGTATCGAAACCATGGGCGGTGTATTCACTAAACTTATTGAGTCGAATACTACTATTCCATCTAAAAAGTCTGAGACATTCTCAACTGCTGCCGATAATCAGCCTTCCGTGGAAATCCATGTATTGCAAGGTGAGCGTCCTATGGCGAAAGATAACCGTTCAATTGGCAAGTTTCACTTAGACGGTATTCCACCATCTCAGCGAGGTGTACCACAAATTGAGGTAACGTTTGATATTGATGCTAATGGTATCATGAACGTATCAGCCAAAGACAAAGGGACTGGCAAAGAGCAGAAAATCAGAATCGAGGCTTCTTCAGGATTAACAGATGAAGAAATCGAGAAAATGAAGAATGAGGCTAAAGCCAATGCTGAAACTGATAAAGCTGAGAAGGAAAAAATCGAAAAGCTGAATGCTGCCGATTCACTGATCTTCCAGACTGAAAAGCAGTTGAAAGAATATGGCGATAAGCTTTCTGATGCCAATAAAACACCAATCAATGAGGCATTGGAAAATCTTAAAACTGCACATGGTGCTCAGGACATCGCTGGTATTGATACCGCGATGGAAGGCCTTAACAAGGCTTGGGAAGGCGCAGCTCAGGAGATGTACGCAGCATCCCAGGAGGGTGGCGATGCAGCAGGAGCTGGAGCTGCCGGGGCACAACCAGGACCTGATGCGCAAGCCAGCGGAGACGATGAAGTTTCTGATGTTGAGTACGAAGAAGTCGATGATAAAGACAAAAAATAAGGTTTAATAAACCTATAGATTAAAAAGGATGGCCAATATGTCATCCTTTTTTTATGTCTCATTGATATGGTAAATCTATGGTATGAGTAAAAACATCCACTTTAGGTATTATAGTGCATGAATACAAAAGCCTGCCATTTTGAAAATGACAGGCTTTTTTAAGTTACTCCATGGTGTAGATAACCTTACGCTATGTACTTCTTATACCAATGCTGAAATACGATCAATCCCCAAATTTTAGCATGTACATCACCGGGATCGGATGAAAATAGCTGTGTTTTGAAGGCATTAATCTGAGCGGGATTAAAAATACCCTGGTCAGCGATAAAACTGTCTTCGAGCAAATCCTCTTCAATAAGGCTTTTCAGGTCTGTTCGAAACCACTTCAACAAAGGCACTTCAAAACCATGCTTGGGCCGTTTATAAAGTTCCGGAGGCAGAATATCGCGAAAAGTATCCTGTAAAATTCGCTTTTTCATATTGGCATTGATTTTACTACTTTCCGGAAGCTCAAAAGCAAAAGCGACTAATTCATGGTCCAGGAAAGGAACGCGCACCTCCAGGCTATTGGCCATCGACATAAAGTCTACTTTGGCGAGCATGTCGTTTACCAGTACAAGCTGGGCATCTGCATATAGAAAATCATTAATATCAGGATCCTCACCAATGTATTGCAAAAAAGCCTGCTTCCGCAGCGCAATTTCCTGCTTACTGGCCTTCTTTTGGCTGGACTCGCTGAGTAAAGCCATTGCATCAGCTTCGGTAGTAAACAAGGCCCAGCGCCAGTAGCGCTCCTGATGCGATAGCTTCATGCCTTCCGCAAAACGCTCCAGCTGCCTGAATTTATTGGTAAGCGGATTGTTCCTTGACTTGGGCAGTATTTTCCAAAGCGGCAACATGCTTTTCACCATACCCGGCAAAAATCCGCCCTGCAAAGCTTTATA
>JBGSXH010000590.1:0-2196 GCA_041751515.1 Cyclobacteriaceae bacterium
TTTCTATTGGTGTTTTCGGTGCCATCAATAATTACTTTTCCTTCAATTAAAATAGTGTTGTTTGTAAATAACGTGTTATACCCTAATTGTAAGGTACTACCTGCCTCGACGTACACCGTATCATTTTTAAATTCTATAAATCTATTGGCATTATTAGAGAAATCAATCGTTACATAGCTATTATTAATCACTGTAATGCCTCCAAACTGATGCAGGTTGTTATCAGGTAATAACAAAATATCCCGGCCATCGTCAAAGATCAATACATCATTTACTGCAGGCGAACCGCTCGGGCTCCATAAATCGCTTTGTGTTATATTATCAATTATTGTACTCTCGCCAATATATACTTTATCGCTTTGGGAAAAAGTTCTAAAAGTAACAAGTAACGCAACAATGCAATACAAATATTGATTTTTCATGGGCGCAACGTCTTAGATTATTTATAAATGTAACCCACCTGATATATAGTTACTTGCCTCATATTGTATTTAAAGTGGAATGTAATATTTTCTGTTTTTTCCGATTTTTGATATCAACTTGTTGGCATATTGCCCTCAATTAGCTTTACTTTAGTAAAAGAATTTTTTTAGGTATAATGATTTAGATAGTAATCCTATGCGCTTTCATGCTTTTCATCGTAATATTAAAAATTTCTTACCTTCGTTAATCTACCTGACCATTCCATTCATGTTCACAGCCTGCGATCAAGAAAAAAGTAGTTCTTCTGAAGTTGCACCTCCGGTGGCGGAAAAAGTACCACATGAAATTGTAAGCCACGACCAGAGTCGAACTGACAATTATTTCTGGATGCGCCTGTCTGACGGACAGAAAAACGCCAAAGAAAAGGATGAGCAGACACAAAAGGTGCTGGATTATCTGGAAGCTGAAAATGAATACCGGCTGGCCAAGTTAGCCCATACAGAAGACTTGCAAAAAGAACTTTATAATGAGATGAAAGACCGCATTCCGCAGGATGATGCCTCTGTGCCTTATAAGAAGAATGGCTTCTGGTATTACACCCGTTATGAAGGTGGGAGCGAATATCCTGTTTATTGCAGAAAAGAAGGCGATTTGGATGCTGATGAAGAAATTCTCCTCAACGTCAACGAGCTGGCGGATGGCTATGGCTACTTTCAGGTCAGTGGCATCAATGTAAGCGAAGATAATCGTCTGATGGCTTATGGTGTAGATACGGTGAGCAGAAGGCAGTATACGATCTATGTAAAAGACCTGGAAACCGGAAAGCTCACAGCTACTGAAATTCCGCTTACTACCGGAGGCAGTACCTGGGCTAACGATAACGAGACCTTATTCTATAGCAAGAAAGATCCTGGAACTTTACGCGCCAACCAGATTTATCGCCATACACTCCATACGGACAATGAGCAGGATGAACTGATTTTTGAAGAAGAGGACGAAACATTCAGCACATATATTTATAAAACCAAGTCCAGAAAATATCTTGTCATTGGTTCGAGTGCTACGCTGACCAGTCATTATAAGATATTGGAAGCGAGTAAGCCGAATGGTGATTTCAAAGATTTTTCCGAGCGAACTCCCGGTATTGAGTACAGCATCGATCATTACAAGGATAAGTTTTATGTTTTGACTAACTGGGAAGCTGAAAATTATCGCCTGATGGAAACGCCTGAAAATATGCCAGGGAAAGATAATTGGAAGGAAAAAATACCGCACCGTGAAGAAGTCTTGCTGGAAAGCTTCGATATCTTCAAAGAATTCCTTGTGTTGAATGAAAAGTCGAATGCGCTATCACAGTTCAGGGTAATGAACCTGAAAAGCGGTAAGGAACATTATGTCGATTTTGACGAGTCAGCCTATACGATTTACCCAAGTATGAATCTTGACTTTGACACCGATAAGCTGCGTTATGGCTATTCTTCACTGACTACGCCCAATTCTACTTATACGTACAATATGAAAACCCGGGAGCATGAGTTGCTGAAGCAGGACGAAGTGGTTGGCGGTTATAATCCTGATTACTATATCACAGAACGGGTATTTGCTACTGCCGAAGATGGTGTTCAAATACCTATGTCCATTGTGTACAAGAAAGGCATTGAAAAAAACGGGGACAATCCGACGCTGATTTATGCATACGGCTCTTATGGTTATAGTACTAACCCTGTTTTTAACAGCTCCAGACTGAGTTTACTCGATCGTGGTTTTGTGTAT
>JBGSXH010000591.1:0-1508 GCA_041751515.1 Cyclobacteriaceae bacterium
GGAAAATTATTTGGTTTTTTAAATTTACAGTGGCCAGATATAATTGCCTCATGCTTCAGCTGGAGGCATGGGGGTTTCAACAATCCCTTTTTAGCTTTAGCCAAACAATTAACCCAGCCTCTCAAATCTCCGATTAATAAACCAGTTCCACCACACTATTTGTTAACCTACCCAATCCTCCAATTTGGCTAAAGCCCGGAGTGTGTTTTGCCATTCATTAGTAAATGGGGTAAAGCCGCATTCCTATTGAATTTGAGATTAAGCACCATGCCTATTGGATTTTGGAACTATCATTACTTTTATTGATTGACCGAGGTCAGAATATAATTCAATCAATAGCCTCCTGCTTCAGCTGGAGGCATAAGGATTTCAACAATCCCTTTTTGGCTTTAGCCAAATCATTTATCATCGAATCTTTCAAAGCCATATTTAGCAATTAACTCATAATATTCCTCCTGAAATGTTTTCCTCTTATGATGTGTTTCTTGATTTCGAATATATTTTCTAACCCTGCCAAGCATTGATTCAGAAACTGAAACAGCGAAATATTCATCCTGCCATTCAAATTTCTGGACGGTAAGCTTGTTTTTATTGATCCAATAAGAAGATTCCCCCTTGATCAAAAGCATTATTCTCTCTATAGTTTGATTAGTTCCAAGTGAAATCAAACAGTGGCAATGATCCGAATATCCATTGATATGATCAATATAAATATCTTTCTTCTTTCCATTTTCCCTTATATGGCACTAAACTTTTGTTCGCAATTCTGTTGAATCAAGGAAGGGTACCCTTTTTTTTACTCCAAATAAAATGTATGTAAACCTTGACGAACGGCATATTAAAAATTGATGTGGGTATTTTCAAATTTAATAAGCCTCTTGAATCACTCCAATTTAAATCATAAAAAAAAATTGGGAGGCTCTGAAGACGCTTCCCATTTTTACTTTCAAAAGTCAATCGGATAGTTTAATTAACCATTTTTTTCAATCTAATAACTCAACCCTTCCTTATAATTAAATAGGGCATAGCCCTCTTGTTCCAGGTAACCGGGGACATCTTCCAAATTGTTCTCCACTGCCCGATCTGAAACAGGGGTTGAAAACGGCATTTTACCCTGTGGGTTGAATTTCCCGGTAAGCACATCGAGCAAAGCCTCAGGTGTGGTGCCAAAGGTCGCCAGAACACCTTTTATATTCCCCTTTTCAGCATCGTTAAATACTTCATCAATTACCCAAGGATTCGTGTAGTCTACTACCAAAATCGTGGGCACACTTGCGGATATCTCATTTATTTGGTCCACGTTTATATAAGACTTTGAAAGCGATATAGATATGGGTGCCCCGTTTGAGATAAAAAGGGAGCTTGATGGAATTACCCACTGTATGGCAACGTCAGCATCTGCCGGAGAATCCACAAATTCCAAATCGTAATTGGCATCATTTTCTGTCAAAATTTTTCTTTGACCTTCCTGATCTCCCCTACCTGGAGCCTTGATGGTTTCAAAATAC
>JBGSXH010000592.1:0-6762 GCA_041751515.1 Cyclobacteriaceae bacterium
CAACCCTGGCCTTGTGGAGACAGAATTCTCCAAGGTAAGATTTAAAGGAGATGAAGACAGGGCCAAAAAAGTATATGAGGGTTTCGAGGCTTTGAAAGGGGTGGATATTGCCAATATCATCAGCTTTATCTTGAAGCAACCTGCTCATGTAACAATCAATGATCTGGTAGTGATGCCTACCGCACAGGCCTCTTCGACTATTGTGAATCGCAAATAGGTAGTCATAAAAAAGCCGGTAAAAAAAATACCGGCTTCATCAATTTAATATTACTCTTCTTCACCCAATTTATGCTCCTGCTTAAACTGGTTTCTTCGGATCTCAAATCTATCTAATTCTTCTTCCAGCATGTTGAGAGAATCATTATAACGACTATAAAGGTCGCCCATGTTTTTTTCCATGTTGACGAAATTAAACTCCATTGCGTCTAACTGCAGCTGGGAAGACTTTTCAATAAGTGCTACCTGACTGTTTTTTAAGTCTTCCAAAAGGCGAAGTGCCCTTTCCATTTTTTCTAATTTTTCAGCGTTATTCATATTCTACTGTATTTGTTTACAGGATAACTGAATAGTAGAGCGCATGTTTAAGATAAGAATGTTTCTGCCAGGCTTTTCAGCGTTTCCTTATCAATGTCATGAACGCCATCAAATGCTGTTACATGATACTTTAGTCCGGCGCTGTCAAGAAAATCTGTTTGTGCTGAAAGCCTTTCTTCATTTATATAGGGGTCATTTGCACCATAAACCATCAATAAATCTTTTTCCTGGAGTCCATTAAGAGTATCCGGCATATCTGGTGGAAAGACGCCTGCCCATAGTATTAATCGGTGGTAAGTTAGTTCACCCATTACGGCCCAGCGAGACGCAGTGGCAGCACCTTGCGAAAAGCCCACAATATTAATCTGTAGACTTGCATCGGCAGTGCCCTCTTGCATTACAGATCGGTATATTGCATTCAAAAGTTTTATGTAATTGTTGATATCAGATTGTCTTTCTTCGCGGGTCATCCAGGTGGCGCCTACACGGCCATCATGGCCTTTTAGGTAAAATCGCGATATTCCTTCCGGAGCAACGACAACGTGCTCAGGAGTATGCAATACGTCGAATTTACGTATGAAGTAGGGTGCCAGTTGTCCGTAACCATGTAAAACAAACCAAAGTTGCTTTGTAGCTTTAGTAAGCGGGGCCGTTTGAATATATCGGGCAGTGTATGGGAAATCGATATCATTGTGTATCATCCCCAAAAATAAAAAAAACAGGTCCGATATGCCAGACCTGCTCTGTTAACCTTAGTTAACTTGCTTGTGAATTATCGTTTAAAGCCGAGTACACTGCCACCACAATGGTTTGCCGACCCTTCAAATGTAAAGGTGATATAATAGATGCCCGTAGCATTGCAGGGATACATAATGGCCGGATAAAAGTTGCCATTGACAAAATTGGTAGCAACCATTTTTCTGTTGCTATCGTACATTGTGACCACTATGCCATCTGTATCACTGCCGTCGGCACAAATATTAATGGAGTATTGGGTGTCTTTGCTAAAAACGTAGCTATATTCTACTTTACTTTTGCTGCCACCTTCCCCGTCTATCTGAAAGCTTTTCAGGAAAGTAAATCCTTCTTTGAGATTGCTAATACAGGCTTCTGCCTGCGCATTGGCATCGCACTGCGCCTGTACGTCAGTGGAGAGCACCATGCCTAATAGTAAACCCATGATAAGTATAGTCTTTTTCATATATCTGTCGTACTGGAATTAATTGATAATTTTATTACGGATTGCTGCAGTTTCTCTAGTGATGTCCGCAACATGCTGGTTGGTAATATTGATACTACTTGTGCTGTTATCCTTAATGACCAGCATACCATCTACTTCTTCGAAGGTGGATTCTTTATAAGAATAAGTAATTTCTATTTCTGAAAAGATACTTTGCAATGGTTTCATGTCTTCCATCAATTTGGAAATATTAGGATCACTGTTTTCGTAAAAAGACAGCAAAAGCATAATATTTTCCAAGATGATTTTTTGCTCGCCAATCTTTTCTTTCAATGATTCACTGCCTTTTTTCTCCTGCACTTTACAGATAATGTGGGTAGCCTCCAGCCAGCCCCCTGTCAGTAGCAGTATGCTCAGGTTGGAGCGTTGCTGCTGCTGCAGGTAGTTATTGATATTGTTGAAATTCTTGGTCGTAATCATCAATAGTGAATCAAGATTACGGCTATTGGTTGCTAGGCGCTTGATTGTACCAAAGTCGAAAAACTGACCGATACTCAAACCATTGGCTAAATCTCGTACCGCGGTCAGATAACCCAGCGCTTCCTGGTTTTGCTCGTAGATATTGGCATACCCCAGGTCTGTTCCGTAAATACCCAGGTTCAAAGCTTTTTTATAATTGCTATTGTACTGCGAAGTGTTTTTCGGATTGTTCAGAAAGCTCTTGTCGTACTTTGAACCTTCCTCTTTTAAAAGGGTTGAAATTTCCAGCGGGCTGGGAATTTGCTGGATAATATCGGAGATGACTTCTTCAGAAATGCCTGGGCCTTCTGTTTTCATCTCACTCAGGCTGGCAAGAAACTCCTGCTCCTGACTTTTGCTGCTATCGTTGCAGGCCATAACCACCAGTGCAAGCAAACCAACATATAATTTTCTCATGTTCTACAGTGTTTTCTAAACAAAAATATTAATAACAATAGCTTCTGCAAACCTACTAGGAATCCCTTCAGGCAGTAAAGGGTAACCTCAAATGTATTTAAATCGCGATCTTTGCATTATTTTTTAGCATTACTTCTTTTTTTGCCACTTAAGGTATTTTCCAATATCCAGCAGTTTGCTCAGCCACTGAAAAGACAATGCAATGCAGAGCATGATCGTCATGAACCAGATAACAGAAATATTGAATCCATAAGTGTTAAAATAAGCATTTAGAAAATGCTTCTTAGGAGCGAAAAACTGCGCACGATAATCAACTGCATGCTTGGGATATTCAGGAATATTGTAAATAGGGTCTATTTGCTGCACCAGTTGGCCTTTATATTCAATAATACGGTCTTTGGCATTGACATTTCTTACTAAATCGGCCAGGCTTTCGTTAAAGTACCGGTCTTTGTACGCGTTAAGATTGTAAGCCGTGTCCAGCTCTACTTTTTTATCTATCAGCATTTCTTTGAACATAACCTGCTGATTAAAAACCTTCAGGTAGTGATTATTGAGTTCTTTCAGGTAAGTGGAGATCACTTTTCCGTGATTTTCATTTATATGCTCCCTTGTAAGTATTTCATTCAAATTCAGAGATTCTATTGAGGGTAATTTAGGCTCACGGGCAAGGGTGCCCCTTAAAATCGTCATATCTTTATTGACTGCACGTCTGATCGCTCTCTCTTCATTGGTATAATTTCCGATGACAAACGATAACTTTTCCTCTAGCTTTGGAATCAGGTAAGCATTTTTAAAATCGGCTTGCATTTCTTGGCGTTCAAGTTCGTAGTAAGAACTTTGAAAGTCATTGTTAATGTATTGGTCGACAGTCAATGCTTCATAAGCCCAGCGTGAAGCCATCATGTCGGCAACGATCGGCACTTCGCCCTTGGTGCTAATGAGGTTGTTGAGTTTGTCGAAGCTAAAGAGCAGACCACTCAATATCATTTGCGGTATCAGCAGTAAAGGAATAAGTATGTAAACAGTAACGGCTGAATTAAATGAGGAAGAAATATTGAGTCCTAATACATTCGCAAAGCAGGATACCGAGAAAAGCACCAGCCAGAAGCTGAACGTCATCCCATGAATTTCGAGGATCGTATTGCCAATAATTACATAAGTGAATGTTTGCACGGCAGAAAGCATGAACAAAATGAGCAGCTTCGACCCCAGATAACTGTTCCAGCTCAGGTTCAGGAAAGATTCCCGTTTGAGGATTTTCCGATCTCGTATGATTTCTTCAGCACTCACCGATAACCCCATAAACAAGGCCACGACAATGCTCATAAGCAGGTAGGCAGGAATGTTTTCATTGAAGCGGAAGATGTAGGAACCACCATCCGGTGCGCTGCGGTAGCGGATAATGAAAGCCAGCAATACCGCCAATACTGGCGCTTCCAGCAAGTTGATGAGTAAATATTGTTTGTTGGATATTTTTGATAGGAAATCTCGTACAGTAAAGATCCAGGTCTGTTTCCATTTTGGAGGAATTTGAAGTGCTTTCGGCGGTTTCTCCTGTACATCCTCTATTTTCCGGAAGGTAAATTTTTCAATGAACTGATCATGCCATTGAATAGGCGTCGATTTACGTTTGTTGGTAAACTGTCCGTATTCGTCAACTACCTTCGATTCTACAATATTGAAAATCTGTTCAGGGTTGACATTACCACAAACAGCACATTGCCCTCTTTCACTGTCTACCTGATTGGTGGCACGCTTAAAATACGTGATGGCCTCAATAGGATGGCCATAAAATATAGGGTAGCCACCAGTGTCCATGATGAACATTTTATCAAACATCTTGTAGATGTCGCTGGAAGGCTGGTGAATAACCACAAAAATAAGTTTTCCTTTCAAAGAAAGCTCCTTGAGCAGGTCAATGACATTTTCTGAATCTCTGGAAGATAAACCCGAGGTAGGTTCATCAACAAAAAGTACTGCGGGCTCGCGAATAAGCTCTAAAGCAATATTGAGTCGTTTTCTTTGTCCACCGGAAATGGTTTTATCCAGCACACTGCCCACTTTAAGGTCTTTTCTTTGCTCCAGGCCTAAGCTAGAGAGGACGCCTATAACACGCTTTTCAAGCTCTTCTTCGCTCCAGTCATCAAAGCAAAGCTTTGCATTATAATAAAGGTTTTCGTAGACGGTGAGCTCTTCAATAAGCAAATCATCCTGCGACACATAGCCAATGACGCCATGTATGCTCGCTTTGTCCTGATGGATATTAAAGCCATTGATGAGAATGGCTCCCTGGCTGGGTGTTTCAATACCTGCCAGGACGTTGAGTAATGTCGTTTTTCCTGCACCGGAGGCCCCCATAATACCAATGAGTTTTCCAGGACCTTCGGAAATGTTAATATTTCTCAGACCAATGCCGCCATTAGGGAATTTAAACTCCAGGTCAATAGCATTGAAAGAGATGTTATTGGTCTTGAAATCCTCAATAAAATGTCTGATCAGGTCACTATAATACAAAGCACCACCTTTGGCTGTTTTGATGGTGCTGCCATGGCTAAACAAATAAACCAGGTTGTTTTTGATGATAAAACCATTTAGTACGATCTCCTCAGTGCCCATATACTTGACGAAGTACATGTCCACAGAGCGCACTTTCATGAAAATGATTTGGCCCTCGAGATCTGCCGCTACAAATTTCTGTTCTTTAGTATTGTTTTCAGCACTTGCATGGCTAACGGCTAGTATATCCTCAAAGTCCAGTTCCTGTGCATCTTCTTTCAAAACGAAACCTTCAATCAGTTTGTATTCATCTTTAACAATGTTAAAAACACTAGAAACTGTATCGATGATCTCCATTCGTTGCGGCGTAAAGTTTTTATCGGATCCTACCAGTTCCAATAACTTTACCAGTACAACAACTTTTTGCTTTTGGGTAAGCGTTTTATTGATTTTACGACAAATAGCCAGCGTTTTTACGGAGTCTGTTACTGAAGTAAGCTTGCGTTTTTTCTCAGGCTTGTCTGATTCGGATTGGTTAAGTCCCGCAAATTTGTCATAAAGCTCCACGTATTCCTTAATGGAATCCTGGTCAAGCTCTTGCTGAAAAAAGCCGATAACAAAATTGCGTTCTTTTTCCGTCACACCGCCATCCTGTTTGGTAATGATTGCAAACAGTTGGGTAAGTGCTTTCAGTATTTCTTCACTCATAGACTTATCTGTAATGGCCAGGCCTGCGCTAGGCAGCCTGGCCAAGCTGGACAATTTTGAAGTATATCAGATGTATTTGCCAGTGAAAATGCCGGCAAATAGCTTATATTAATAAGTTTTAAACTCAAATGGAATTTCTACCAGCTCAGAAAACTCTTCGCCTGCTTCTTCCATGTCTTCATCATCTTCATGAAAATACCAGGAGATGGCCATGCCTGGAATGTCCTCCAGTGCCGACAATACATCCAATATTAGCTTTGATGATGCAGTATTAAAATATTCCAGTTTAAAGACGAAATTGGTGGAGGCATCAGGCTCGTTGCTGTAAGCTTCTATCCAGTCTAAAACCGGCTGGTAAAATTCAGCAGAATCTTCCGGTAGCGATCTTCCGGAAATTTCATAAATACCGTTTGTCTTGTCTAAGATTATCTTTGGGGTATCTTCAGCGCCTTCTAAATTAATGATTTCCATGTGTTTATGTAATTTTAGCTGTAATGAATATTTTAAAGAATTATGCTCTTGGTATGCGGGTCTTGAGAGAAAAGAAGGTGTGGCCGTTTTCCATTGGCTGAAAATCAAACTCGAGCTTTTGCCCCGATTTTCTGGCCATATCAACAAATCCTAAACCAGCACCACCCTTATCAGATATGCTTGTGGTTTTGATGATATCCTTATAAAGAGACTTCAATCCGTCTTTATCGAGGCTATTGATGTTTTCCAGCTTTTCTTTCAGCGGGTTAACGTTTTCCGACTTCATGGCATTACCTGAAGTAATGATGTACTCATCGTTCTGCTTGCCAATCATGAATATGGCCGTAGATTTCGGTGTAGCCTGTACTTCATCACTGTGCTTGACAATGTTTTGAAGACATTCTACCATCACATTAAATACCTTACGTTTTGTG
>JBGSXH010000593.1:0-6740 GCA_041751515.1 Cyclobacteriaceae bacterium
AGATTTGCTGCTGTAAACATATGCGCAAAATATCCTATAATGGCAATACCTCCCAACGTGAAAGTAATTATCAGCATTCGCTTCTTGTTCGGTGCTTTGGTACTTCCTTTAATAAAAATAGCGGCTAAAACAGGGTTTACAACCAGTGCCACAAAAAGCGAGGAGCTCAAAACAATGATCAGCGTTATGGGTAGATATTTCATGAACTCGCCCACGATTCCTCCCCATAAAGCCAGGGGGAAAAATGCTGCCAAAGTAGTTGCAGTAGAAGTGATAATTGGCAAAGCTACTTCCCCTACCCCTTCTTTGGCGGCTCTTACCGGTGTATAGCCCTCTTCAAGTTTTCTGTAGATATTCTCTATTACCACAATACCATTATCCACTAACATTCCGAGGGCAAGCACCAGCGCAAACAATACCATGAAATTGAGTGTAACACCTAAAGAGTTAAGGATAAAAAAGGCCATGAGCATAGACATAGGTATAGCAATGCCTACAAAAAGTGCATTGCGCAAACCCAAGAAGAAAAGCAGCACCAGCACTACCAGAATCACACCAAATATGATACTGTTTTCCAGATTGTCTACCTGTGAGCGGGTAGCTTTCGACTGGTCGGAGGTGATAGAAATTTCAAGATCTGACGGAAATCTATTGGCCTGAGCATCTTCCAGCAAAGCCTTAATTTTGTCAGAAGCAATCAGCAGGTTTTCACCACTTCGTTTGACTACATCTACAGTTACCACGGGTAGCAAGTACGAACGGGCATAACTACTGCGCTCTTCATAATCGTCTTTCACTTCTGCGACATCACGCACATAAACGATATTCTGATTTTCATCTTTGATGATGACATCTTCAATTTGCCTAGGATCGGTGAATTCACCAGTAACGCGCAAGGACCTTCTAAAATCGCCTGCGAGAATATCACCACCGGAGACCGTAATGTTCTCCGCTGCGATGGCATTTTCAATATCGGAAAAAGAGACGTTGCGAGATTCCATTTTATGGATATCAGCATTTACTCTGATTTCCCTTTCCAAAGCCCCTTTAATTTCAGCTTTGGAAATTTCAGGAAACTTTTCAATTTCATCTTCCAGATATTCGGCGAAAGCCTTCAGTTCATCTATGCTGTAATTTCCAGATATGTTGATGAACATAATGGGAATATCTGAGACATTAATTTCTTCAACACTCGGGTCCGAGTCAAGGTCTGTAGGCAGGTCTTTTTTAGATTTATCTACAGCGTCCTTTACATCTTGCAAAGCTCTGGATACTTCAACGTTGGGATTGAACTCGACCAGAATTGTAGAATAATCCTGAATGGAGGTAGAAGATATTTTTTTTACTCCGTTCAATGACTTCAATTCCTTTTCAATGGGCCTGGTAATGAGGTTTTCGATATCTACAGGCGAGTTCCCCGGATGTGGAGTACCAATATACACCGTCGGAATGACAATCTCCGGAAAACTTTCTTTAGGCATCGCTATATAGCTATACAGCCCCATACAAGCAATAATGATGGTCAGAATCACTACGCTGGTACGGTTATTTACGGCAAGAGAGCTTAATCCAAACTCTCTTTTAATGGTTTCTTCTGGTTGCTTTTGCATGGGTCTGCTAAAGTGTAAGATCAGATTCTTTAATATTCATTCCTGAGGCTACCTCTCTGAATCCTTTATCAATCAGTTTTTCGTTGCCCTGAAGTCCTTCCAGTACTTCGGTGTAGTTTTCAGCCGTTCTTCCCCGGGTAATATGCACCTTTTCTGCAGTAGCAGTATTGTTGCCATTTTTTGCTATATAAATATAGTCACCCTGATTGTCTCGCTGAATGAGGTTGGTAGGAATGACTACGGCATTTTCATTACGATAATCTTCAATTTTTAAGACTGCGAGTAAGTTGGGCTTAACGATGAAGTCTTCATTAGGAAGACGTACTTCCACTCTAAAAGTCCTGTTTTCTTCCTTAATGACCTGACCAATAGCACTGATAGTGCTTGTAAATGTCTTTGTCATAGACGGAAAACGCACTTTTACCGAGTCTCCTTTTTGGAATGCCCCCACGAAAGATTCTGAAACATCTGCCTCTATATACATATCATTCATGCTCACGATGCGCATGATTGGGTTGCCCTGCATCATGGACTCACCTTCCCGCACGAGCAGACTTTCTACGGTACCACTGAATGGAGCGCGCACAACAGTTTTATCCAGTTGTGAAGTGGCACTGGCCAGTCTTCTCTCCAGAGACTCTTTGTTGTTTTTAGCTTCCAGGTACTGCATCTCAGAGCCTACGCCTTGCTCCCAGAGACGTGACTGCCTTTCAAAAACGGTGTTGGCCAACTCCAAAGACGTTTCCAGCTCTTCTATGCTTCTTTGGTTAGTTTCTCCATCTAGCCTGACGACAATTTGTCCTTTCTTTACCGGATCACCTTCTCTGACCACAATCTTTTCGACGATACCGCCTGCCTCTGCGCTGAGCACAATGTTTTGTCTAGACTGCAGAGAGCCGGTCACTTCCAGATAATGGCTGAAAGGCCGTTTCTCGACAGGCTTGGTAGTGACCAATGTTGATCGACGCGCCTCTTGCGCAAATGCAGGATCCTGCTGCGCAATTTCCTGCTCCAACGATTTTATTTTCACATTGAGCTCCTGTGATTCTTGCTTGTACTTCTCGAGCTCGGACTTCTTTTGATCCAGCCCCTGCTCCTGGCATGCTGTCATGCAAAAACCTGCTGTGATAAGAAATATATAGTGTAATTTCATCATTACTGTGTTTATAGCTGCTGCTGTTTTATAAGGAAATTTATTTCTTAAGAAGTATACCCAAAGCCTTTTCTCTTTCAACCTTGGCTACCAATACTTCATAAAGTGCGTTATAATAGTTGGTTTCTGCCTCCTTAAAGGCAATTTCTGCATCAATTACTTCAATATTGCTGCCTACCCCTTCCTGATATTTGATTTTAGACACTTCAAAAACTTCAGAGGCAAGCACACGATTCTCTTCCTGTGCTTTAAGCAATTCTAGGTTATTCTGGAGTTTGGTAGAAGATTGCTCAATTTCCAGATTAATATTATTTTTTAACATACTAAGCTGGTTCTCAGTCTGGGCTATTTCTATTCTGTTTGCCTGTATACGATGACTTTTCAAAAGCCCATCAAATATTGGGATTTCAAGTCTGACTCCATATGCTGCAAAAGGAAACCAACTGCTGCCAAAATTAAAAATGTTTGAAAACTCGTTCGTTCCCATGACTGCACCTCCATTTGCAAAAACACTTAGCCTAGGAGCATATTGAATCTGATTGTTCTGCAGCTCATATTTTGCCAATTGTCGGTTGGTCATCATTTGGCTGTATTCTATTCTATCTGGGTAGTCGAAACCCTCATAAGTAGCCAACTCCAAGTCCAGCTCAATGTCCGCGATATCATTTCCCAAACGAATAGGCTCGTAAATATCCATCCCCATTTGAAATTTGAGCAGGTAAAAACTGACCTCAATGTCCCTGGACACATTCTGTCTTTCAATATTGACATTATTATACTGCACACGGATACGATCTACCTCTATCTTCTCGGCAAATCCATTATCAAACATAATTTTTGTTTCCCTCAGAAGTGTATCAAGCCTGCCGTAATTATCATCGATAAGCTTTTGTCTTTCCATAGTGACCATTACCATATAATATGCCTTGGTAACAGCTTCAACAACATCAATTTCAGTTTTAATCTGATCTTTTCTGGAAAGCTCCTGGAAGGTTTTCGCTGCTCTTAAGCCAACAAAAACTGAGCCGTCGAAAATCATTTGTGTGGCAGAAACGGTTGCATTTCCGGCATAATTGGTTCCAAATTGCACTGCAATAAGCTCCTCGGGATTACCAGTGGGGTCAAAAATATTAGGTACAATTATCTGCTGAATCAGAGGATTATGGCTTAATTCTCCCAAACCACTAATTTGAGGTAAAGCCTGCGCCCTTATTTCGCCCACCTGTGTTTTTGCCAGCTGCCGCTCGTACTGCGCATTTTTAATATTTTCGTTATTGCCAAGTGCATATTCGATGCATTGCTCCAGCGTCATGGCTGTCGCTTCCTGGGCCCGGATATGATAGCTCAAACTGCTCAACAGCAGTGCTAAAATTGTTAATACTTTCATGTTTTAGGTATAATGTTTTGCTATGTAGCTTGAAAAGATATCAGGCGATATGGCTAATCATTTTTAGGATAGGTAATGACTAAATAAGATTAACTATACCAGCATTTTTTGAATATTTATCTAACTCTTTCTTTCCTGCAGGTGTAATAATGCCCTGTACAAAATGTTCCAATAGCTGCCACTGCACTTGCTTGAAGTCATATTTGTTTCTTGGATAAATCTCTGGATTAAAAGCCATCTGAATTTGCTCCATGCGCATGACGGATATTATTTCCGCATTAATGTTATCTCTGAAATAGCCTTCAGAAATCCCCAGCTTTAAAGTGTCAATGAGAGACTGTAAAAACACTTTTTCTTTATACTCCTCAAAAACTCTGTATGCTTTAGGGTAATATTTCTGAAGGTCAAACATCAAAGACGGGTTCAAGGAGGCGACGGATTCCCTAAGACATTGTGTAATGCCAAAGAGTCGCTCAATTCCATTTGTGCAATCCTTCATAATGATGTTAATTTTTTCCCGCTCCTGGTCTAAATGAAACCGGGATACAAGTGATACAATCTCATTCTTATCCTTGAAACTCTGGTAGATTGTTTTCTTCGAAATCGATAACTCTTTGGCAATATCATCCATAGTCACACTCCGCAAACCATAACTTTTAAAAAGTCTGTAGGAGGTCTCGAGAATATTTTGTTTTATGTCCAATTGATCTATATAATTTGAAGCTACAAAACTACGGAAACTTTTTAATTACTCAAAGTTTTCTTGTTAAGTTTGTTCTACGTTTGTTAGCTTTAAATGTTAAAATAAATTTAATTTTTCTATGAATGATCAGCTGCCAGAGGGAGAATTTTTTGAGCACCAAGGCCTCAAGCTTCACTATCACAAATTTGGCAACGGGACTAAATACCTGCTTGCATTACATGGATATGGGCAAAACGGTTATTTCTTCAAGCCGCTGGCCGAGGCCTTGGAAGAATATACCGTGCTTGCCCCCGATTTATTTTTCCATGGCTACAGCCATTATCCGGACGCCGACCACCCGCTGGAGAAGCGCAGATGGGAAGCTCTTATCCTACAGTTGCTCAAGCATTTAAAAATAGAGAGTTTCTCCATTTGCGGATTTAGCATGGGAGGTAAGTTTATGTTGAGCCTATTGGAAAACATGCCTCACCGAGTGAATAAAGTATTACTTATTGCACCTGATGGCATTACAACCAACTTCTGGTATAATATGGCCACTTATCCGGCTGTATTCAGAGGTTTTTTCAGAAGGACTGTCACCAGACCCAATCCTTTTTTTGGTTTGGTTAGCACTTTAAATAAATTAAAAGTCGTAGACCGTGGAGTACTGAAATTTGCTAAGACGCAGATGAAAAGCCGGGCAATGCGCCTGAAGGTATATTATTCCTGGGTCGTTTACCGTCATTTTCAATTTGATATGGAGGCAATCGCCGGTATTATTAATCTTCACAAAATACCTACCGTCGTTGTCCTGGGCATTTATGACAAAATTATTACCGAGGACAACATGCAGGAATTATTGAAGCGACTGCATCACTACAGACTCATTAAGCTAAAGGAAGGGCATAATCACCTTATTGAGGCGACAGCAAGGTTTCTATTGAAAGAGCAGTTCTTATAAGTATAAGATAGTGACCATGTTTGATTCCATCAGCTTAAAAAGCAACAAACCACATAGCTGGAAACAGCCTTTTTCAACAAAGACAAATTTTGGCTACAGAATCGCCCCGTACGGGATACTCTTTTCTCACTTAATGCTACAACCGGTCTATACATCCAGCAAGGGTCATGACTATTCGAGGTGATTTTGGGCACATCATGGCATTGATATATGTGCAAAAAACAGGCGGAAGGAAGATTTTGATCATTTTAAATATTTTTTTTTCAGAAGCCTTTTGCCTGAAAATAAAAAACCCCTACATTTGTAATCCCAAACGAGGGAAATAAATTGTCCGATGGTGTAACTGGCAACACGTCTGGTTTTGGTCCAGAAGAGTCTAGGTTCGAGCCCTAGTCGGACAACAAACCCCAAATAATCCCGATTTTATCGGGATTATTTGTTTTAAGCAAGCTTAACCCTGCAACCTCACACTTAAACTATGTCGCTAGTAAAAATTTTCTCTGGAACCAGTTCCCATTATCTGGCAGAAAAAATTGCAAATTCATACGGGCAACCGCTAGGCGCTTTAACAATTTCGAAATTTTCAGATGGTGAAATGTCACCTAGCTTCGATGAGTCCGTAAGGGGTAGCGATGTATTTTTAATACAATCGACGTTTCCTCCGGCAGATAACATGATGGAGTTGCTGTTAATGGTAGATGCTGCGAAAAGAGCCAGCGCCAAATATGTTACTGTGGTCGTCCCTTATTTTGGGTATGCAAGGCAAGATCGAAAAGATAAGCCCAGGGTTTCTATTGCTGCTAAACTCAATGCCAACCTGCTCTCTGCAGCAGGCGTGGACAGGCTTATGACAATCGATTTACATGCTGGCCAAATCCAGGGATTTTTCGACTTTCCGGTAGATCATTTATATGGCTCAGCCATATTTGTTCCTTACCTAAGAACTT
>JBGSXH010000594.1:0-7853 GCA_041751515.1 Cyclobacteriaceae bacterium
AAAAAACGCTACTTTTGCGATATTTTAAAAGGTATTGGTTTGCTGCTCGCATATTGCTGGACGTGCAAATATAAAAGAAACTCTAAGCTTAATAACAGATGGTGGAAGTTAAAGATTTCGAAACCGCAGAGAATACGTCAGTCTTTGAAGAGGTTTCTAAGATGGGTCATGAACAGGTCGTGTTTTGCCATGACGAACCTACGGGGCTAAAAGCAATCATAGGCATTCATAACACGGTTTTGGGGCCTGCACTGGGCGGTACGAGAATGTGGAATTATGCTTCTGACCAGGAAGCGCTCGTCGATGTGCTCAGACTTTCCCGAGGCATGACTTTCAAGGCGGCAATTTCAGGCTTAAACCTTGGCGGTGGCAAGGCAGTCATCATAGGCGATGCTAGAAAAATGAAGAATGAGGCTTTTCTGCGTCGCTTTGGCAAGTTTGTCCAAAGTCTTGGTGGTCGTTATATTACTGCCGAAGACGTGAACATGAAAACCCGCGACATGGAGTACATTGCCATGGAAACACGTTATGTTACCGGTTTGCCAGATACTAAAGGCGGTGGAGGCGATCCTTCTCCAGTCACCGCATATGGTACTTTTCTGGGTATGAAAGCTGCTGCGAAAAAAGTATACGGTAGCGACAGTCTTGCTGGCAAAAAAGTGGCAGTACAAGGCGTTGGGCAGGTAGGTGGCTATTTGGTTGATTATCTTAGCAAAGAAAATGCTGAGGTATTTATTACAGATATCGCCGAAGATAGACTGGCAGAGCTTGGCAAAGAATATGGTGCTAAAGTGGTTGGTATGGATGAAGTATATGACCTTGATGTTGATATTTACGCTCCTTGTGCCCTTGGTGCTACTTTAAACGATAATACCATCAATCGTTTAAAATGCCAGATCGTAGCAGGTGCTGCGAATAACCAGCTGGAAAACGAGAAAATACATGGCAAAATGCTCATCGACAAAGGTATTGTGTACGCCCCGGATTTTCTTATTAACGCTGGTGGCTTAATCAATGTATATGCTGAGTATCTTGGTGGTTATAAACGAGAGCTGGCATACCAGCAGGCAGAAAAAATTTATGATACCTGTCTGGATATTTTAAATAAATCTGAAGCAGAAGGAATTTCATCCCAGGAAGCAGCGATAAAATTAGCGCAATTGCGCATTGAAGCAATGGGGAAAGTGAAACTCTCCTACTAAGTATATCTCATAAATGCTGCTGGCTAATCATTACGGCCAGCAGTATTTTCATTGCAAAGCATAAATATTTACCCATTCTCCTCCCACATCATTCATGTTGAACAGAAGATCGCTCCGTATAAAGGCAATGCAAAGCATTTATGCTTATAAACAATGTCAGCAATCCAATTTTCATCTGGCCACAGATATCATTGCTGAAATGTTTGCGCCCGACCTAAACTCTATGGAGCCACAGGACAAAACCCTCCTGGCGGAAAAACGTGAAACTGCCATAGGAGTTTTTCAGGAAAACTATCATAAAAAAACAATTGAAAGTAAGGTAGATCTCAGTGCCGATATAAGAAATGCAGCTTCTCAAGCCGTGCAGTTCTATCATCAGCAAAACAAAAAAGATCTTGAGCATCTGCGCTTTACTATGTTATCGGAGGCAGAAAAAGTAATGGATCGCTATATGGCGCTCCTGAGTTTGCTGCCTGCACTTGCCAGCCATGCTAAAACAGAGTTTGACGACAAAGTGCGCAGAGCCAAATATACGGATGTGCCTGTGTTTCAAAGTGACCTTAACTTTAGCAACAATCGTATTATCGACCTGATCCGGGAAACGCCCGAAATTGTACAGCACACTATTCGGCAAGACATCGACTGGGACCATGATACTGATGAGGTTAAGAATTGGTACAAAGAAATCGTAAAGAAGAATGAAGACTTTATTAACTATCAGCAGTTGGCAAACCCAGGGTTTGAAGACGATAAGAAAATTGTACTACAGCTAGTAAAGAGCATTATCTTTAAAAATGAGTCCATACAGTCTTTCATGGAAGCCAAAGACATCAGCTGGGCAGAGGACCGAGGGACCTTAAAAAGCATGGTTTTGAAAAGCTTAAAGGCTTTGGAAGAAGGAGGTACCAAAATTGAGCTGGCACCTTTGAGCAGCAACTGGGAAGACGACAAGGAATTCTTTGAAGATATATTTGCTCATTCGATACAAAATGAGCGTAGATTTGAGGAGATGATCGCCGGTAAAACTCAGAACTGGGATATTGAAAGAGTTGCGGCAATTGATAAAATTATACTCATTATGGCACTTGCCGAAATGCTGAATTTTCCCAGTATTCCGGTAAAAGTGACAATTAATGAATATATTGAAATCTCAAAGAATTACAGTACTCCTAAGAGCAGACAGTTTGTAAATGGGATACTGGACGTACTTTCTACAGAATTAACGGAAGATGGTACAATTAAAAAGAGCGGAAGAGGTTTAATAGATAACAAATAATAAATTTTTAATTATGAACAGAATAATCGGAAGTCTCCTGGCCTTTATTACTGGCGCTATGGCAGGTACTATTTTTGGTATTTTATATGCACCCGATAAAGGCTCTAATACGCGTGACAGGCTTACCTATCGCCTGGACAAATACAAAGAAAAA
This sequence comes from Cyclobacteriaceae bacterium, assembly GCA_041751515.1. Taxonomy (GTDB): domain Bacteria; phylum Bacteroidota; class Bacteroidia; order Cytophagales; family Cyclobacteriaceae; genus JBGSXH01. The sequence continues at coordinate 2,633 of JBGSXH010000594.1, forward strand.
TTAGAAGAACTTTTGGAAGACCTCGGGGAAGGTAACGATTTACCACCAAGCACGGCAAAGTCTGAGGGTCAGCGCGTAATAAGCGATGCGCAACTGAAGGCGGAAAAGCTGCTGGAAGATGTTGATGATCTTATCGGGCAAATAAAAGGACAGAAGTAAACCTATATTTCATTTATGAAAAAAGTAACCTTAATAGAAGGAGATGGCATCGGGCCGGAAATTACTAAAGCCGTTGTTAAAATTTTTGAAGCAGCCAATGTTCCTATCACCTGGGATTGGGAGAATGCAGGCCAGACGACCATGGACTCCATGGGAGAACTTATACCTGCTTCATTAATAGATTCAATAAACGAAACTAAAGTAGGTTTGAAAGGCCCTATTACTACTCCAATTGGAAAAGGTTTCAAGAGTATTAATGTGCAACTGCGTCAAATGTTCGACTTGTATCAGAACGTAAGGCCTTGCAAAACTACAGCCGGCGTTGTCACTAAATTTGAGAATGTTGATATCGTAATTTTCAGAGAAAACACGGAAGGGCTATACAGCGGTCTTGAGCTTTATGACGAGAGGCTTGAAATGGCAGATAGCATCGCCAGAGTAACCAAGAAAGGTTGCCTGGAGATTATTCGCGGTGCCTTTGAATTTGCCAGAAAGAATAAGCGTAAAAAAGTTACACTAGTACACAAAGCCAATATTCTAAAAAGTGTTGGCAAGTTGTTCCTCGATGCTGGCGCAGAAGTTGCTAAGGATTACCCGGATATAGAGATGGATGATAAAATCATAGACAATATGTGCATGCAGCTTGTCATTCGGCCAGAGCAGTTTGATGTGGTAGTCGCTACAAATTTATTTGGTGATATTTTATCAGATCTTTGTGCTGGTCTTGTCGGTGGTCTTGGAGTGGTGGCTGGAGCCAATATTGGTGACAACATCGCCATATTTGAGGCTGTACATGGTACCGCACCTGATATAGCAGGGCAAGATATTGCTAACCCTACTGCTTTGCTTCGCTCCGGCACAATGATGTTGCACTATTTAGGCCTCAATGAGTATGCTGATAAAATTGATGCCGCATTGGAAAAGACTTTGGCTGATAAGGCTACCTGTACAAAAGACCTTGGAGGTCAGGCAGGTACTACCGAATTTGCAGAGAATGTTATAAAAAATTTGAATTTAAATTAAAAACAGTTCCGGAATTTGATTCCGGAGCTATGTTTCACTTATACCTAATTAATCATGTTGAAAAGATGCTCATTTGTGCTAAGTTTAGTGGCTATCGTAGCCCTTGTTTCAAGTTGTGGCGATAGCGCTTTAGAAGAAAGAGTAAGCAAACTGGAGCAGCGTTTGTCTAAAGTTGAAAACCCTACTGCTGCACAGTCCACAAATAATGCCCAGCCTGTGGCCAACGCCCAGCCAAGCGGCCCTCTTCCTTCTTTTGAGTTTGAAGAAGAGGAGTTTGACTTTGGTACCATCAATGAAGGAGATGTCGTTGACCATACTTTTAAATTTACCAACACTGGTGAAGCACCACTGGTAATTCAAAGTGCTTCCGCTTCTTGTGGTTGTACAGTGCCAAGTTATCCTAAAGAGCCAATTGCCGTAGGGGAATCCGGTGAAATTAAGGTACAGTTTAACAGCAAAAATAAATCAGGACAGCAGAGTCCTAATGTGACGATTACTGCCAATACAGATCCTAACATCAGCCGCTTGCGGATTAAGGGTGTCGTGGTTAATGATAATGCAAGCAAAACTGCCAATGCAGGTGGTCCTGTAAGAAAATAAATAAAAGAGATTCAATGTTACAATATATTTTATTGCAGGCATCCGGCGACCAAAGTGGCTGGATGGGTAACCTGATACTTATTGGTGGTATCGCTATCGTTTTTTACTTCTTCATGATCCGTCCGCAGCAAAAAAAGCAAAAGGATCAAAAAGGCTTTATCGAGTCTATGCGAAAAGGAGATATGGTTATTACCATCGGTGGTCTTCATGGCAAGATATTCTCTATTGAAGGAGAAGAAGTTGTATTGGAGATTGATAAAGGAGTTAAGATGAAGTTTGAAAAAACTTCGATCTCCAGTGAGGCCAGTAAGCGGTATCAAACAACAGCGACTAAGAAAGTATCAACCACTAAGTAGTAAATACTTCATTTATTGAAAAGGTTAAAAGAGATAGCAGCCTTCATCGGCAGCCTTTTTGAAAGTTCTTATAAAGACAACTGGAAAGTAGTGTTGTTATGTGTCATAACAGCCACTACTTTTTGGTTTTTTAATGCATTAAATAGCGGATATGATACCCGTATTTATTACCCCATCGAATTTGAATTTGATCCTACCGATGTAGTTATTGTAAGAAAGCTACCTGAACGAATAGAAATCAACGTGTCTGGTGGTGGCTGGAATCTTTTGAGAAAAACCCTGCCGTTTACTACCAGTCCTATCATTATCAATCTTGACAACCCTACTGAAAGAAAGTTGATCCTAGGCTCATCGCTTGTGCCTACGATTGCAGAGCAGGTCAATGAGCTTACGCTTAATTATGTCGTAACGGACACGCTCGAAATTAACATCGAAAGAAAGATAAGAAAAAAGTTTCCTCTTGAAGTGGATAGTGCTGGCATAGACCTGGCGCCTGCTTTTCGTATTGTTTCGGCCATCTACATATCTACTGATAGTATCGAACTAGAGGGGCCTCAGAGTTATATAGAGGCTGCGCCCGAAAGATTTATGTTGGAGTTGCCTGACGATCGTATTAATAGAAACTATGAAGAGCAGATACCCCTTCGCGTTGAAAATGCCGGTCTTGTATATGTTCGTCCTGAAGAGGTAACAGTTTCATTTGAAGTAGCCCAATTTCAATTTTTTGAAAAAGAGATCGAAGTGACGCCAATCAATTTCCCCTCCGACAGTCGGCTTTCGTTACAGGAGGAGCAAATAATAGTTTCTTTTTGGGCAGACAGAAAATACCAGCAGGAAGTTGAGCAGGCAAGGTTTCGCGTCGTTGCCGACTTCAAGAAAATGGACCGATCCGACAGCACAATCGCACCTCAAATTGTTCAAAATCCATCTTTCGCTAATGATATTGCCATTGAACCTTTTAAAATTAGTCTACATTATACTCCGCAAGAGGAACCTGTAGACGAAGAGAGTGATGGTACTCTATAAAAACAGCCGTAATAATTTTCCCAAGCAAGTAGGCATTACGGGTGGGATAGGAGCAGGAAAAAGCATGATTTGTCGTGCATTTAGCAGCCTTGACATTCCGGTATATGATGCAGACAGTCGTGGAAAATGGCTGTTGGCAAATGATGCGATTTTAAAGCGGTCTGTCATAGAAAGTTTTGGAGAGGAAAGCTATTTGTCGGATGCATCGCCCAACAGAAAATTTCTGGCACAAAAGGTTTTTAACGATCAGGCGGCGTTAAAACTGCTCAATACCCTTGTACATCCCAGAGTCGCCGATGATTATCGAAAATGGGTTAGTATGCATCAGGAATTTCCTTATGTTTTGAAAGAAGCTGCTTTATTATTTGAATCAGGCTCCTACCATCAATTGGATGTTATCATTAATGTTTCTGCTCCCGTGGAGATACGAATTGAAAGAGTGTTGGGCAGGGATACCCATAGAACCTTAGCCGATGTGCGGGCCATCATTGCTAAACAATGGACGGATGAGGACAGGGAAACACAGTCAGATCACGTTTTCTACAATGATGGACATACGATGCTTTTGCCGTCTATTCTAGCTTTCCATGAGAAGATGCTTCAAAAGCTAAATAATACTGATTTTGATCAATAGCAAAAAGAGGCTTTCAAATGAATGACAGCCTCTTAGTATTATGCATTGTGAGTTAAACAATTACAATCTCAGTGAAACTTCATCATTACCACTGATAACAACGAATCGCAATCCTGAAAGATGGATCCTATTCAAGTTATAGTCTTTTGTAAAGGCGCCACCCATTTCCATTTTTTCTGTATGCACAAGGTTATTTCTGTTATCGTAAATAGAAATATAGGCAGGAACGTCATTTGCGGAAGAAACAGTTAAGCTATAAATTCCTTTATCGCGTTGTTGCAAATTAGCATCTACAGATTTTACTCTTGGGGCAACTGCATAATTAATCTCTTCCTTCACAATACCATTTTCAGATATTAACTCTACTGTATACTTACCAGCAGTCAGTTTTTCGAAGTTGTAATTACGTTTGAAAGATTTGTTGCCTTTTACGCGATCAGTATAAATTTTCTTTCCAGCGGCATTGTAAATGTTGACTTTAACGATCTTATCGCTGGCTTCGTCAAGAGAAACGCTAATGGCAGCACCTTTGGCTGTTGGCACTACGCTCACGTTGTTGATAGTTTCTTTTTCACCATCTTCTGCGGCAAAAATAGGAGTAGCAGAAACTGTCATTAATAATCCGATTGCAAAAATTAATTTTTTCATTTTTCTGTGCTTTTAAGCTTAAATGTGAAATTATGATGCAAAGATATGCGGAATTATATTCGGTATAATAGAGTATGTAATATCTTAATGTTAATTATATTTTATACAAAGCAACAATGGCAAAATATAATGTCATTATATTCTTTATTTATGCACTTCGAGTCCCCTTCATTCTGACAAGTGTAAACAATACCAAATTTTTATATAGCAAAATGGCTTTCTGAGAAATGGAGGAATTTGAGTTAGAATTTCGTCTTTTTAACGATGGGTGTAAGATTGCAATATTGGAAGGATAGTTTTAATTATTCAGCATCCTGGTGGGCAAACTTACCTGGTCAGAATAAAATTTCATGCGACTATGCTGGTAGTCAAGTAGTTCGATTTTTTCAATCTTATCCTCTTTATGATTATAAAAAGCTTCGATGTACTGCTGATGAAGCGTATATAAATTGACCTTATAACCATAGTAGCGAATGGCCACTACAAACTCACCCTCGAAGTAGAGGAGCTTTATCTTCTGCTGAAGACTTAAAGTAGAAAATTCATTCGGGTTAAGTTTCATACCGGATTCGATTGGCGCTATTAATATAGCAACAATCGCAAGGTAGATAATGAAGAGAATAAAACAAAAAAACCCTTCTAAAAGAAGGGTTTAAAGGGTGAAAGACGGGATTCGAACCCGCGACCTCTGGATCCACAAACCAGCACTCTAACCAACTGAGCTACAATCACCATGTAATTAGGTCTGCAAATGTAGGAAGCCTTTCGGAATTGG
>JBGSXH010000595.1:0-3495 GCA_041751515.1 Cyclobacteriaceae bacterium
TATTTCACTTCCAATATGGAAGACAATAAACTATACATTAATCAGGGAGATTTCAAATTTGAAGATATTACCGAAGGTGCTGGGCTAAAAGGGAAGAAAGGCTGGACTACCGGAGTAACGATGGCCGATGTCAATGGCGACGGCAAGCTCGATATTTATGTAAGCCAGCTCGGCGATTATAAAAATCTGCGAGGAAAAAACCAGCTTTATATTAATATGGGCAATGACGAAAACGGCAATCCTGTTTTCGAAGATCAGGCAAAACAATGGGGACTGGATCTCGTAGGATTTTCCACTCAGGCTGCTTTTTTTGATTATGATAATGATGGCGACCTGGACATGTTCATGCTTAATCATTCAGTTCACTCCAATGGCACTTATGGTAAATCCACCCTTCGCTTTGAAAAACACAGCCTTTCCGGAGATCGATTATTAAGAAATGATGGAGATAAATTTACTGACGTGACCGATGAGTCCGGAATTTATAGCAGTGTTATCGGCTATGGTCTGGGTGTGACTATTGGCGATGTTAATTGGGACGGTTATCCGGATATATACGTTGGCAATGATTTTCATGAAAACGACTACCTCTATATCAACAATGGGGACGGCACTTTTACTGAACAGCTAGAGCAATCCATGGGCCATACCAGTCGCTTCTCAATGGGTAATGACATTGGTGATATTAATAACGACGGCTTTCCCGACATCATTTCTATGGACATGCTACCAGCAGAAGTAGAAAAGTTAAAAGCTTCTGCTGCCGAAGACCCATATGAGATGTACGATTTTAAACTGGGTTTTGGCTATAACCATCAATACGCACGCAATACACTGCAACTCAACCACGGCAATGGCAATTTTAGCGAAATTGGTTTCCTGGCCGGCGTAGCAGCTACTGACTGGAGCTGGAGTGCACTTTTTGCTGACCTTGACCTTGATGGCCATAAAGATATTTTCATCACCAATGGGATCAAAAGGCGCATGAATGACCTGGATTACATCAATTTTATATCCAATGATGCTGTGCAAAGCCGCCTGGAAGGAGACTTGTCAGATGAAGATCTGGCGCTGGTGGAAAAGATGCCAATCGTGAAGATTCCTAATTATGCATTTCAGAACACGGCAAACCTGCGATTTAAAGATGTTTCCACCGCATGGGGGTTGGATGAAAATTCGTTTTCCAATGGTGCCGTTTATGTTGATCTTGACAATGATGGCGACCTGGATTTAGTCGTGAATAATGTAGATCAGGAAGCATTTATTTATCAGAACCTGACGATCAATGGCGATGAAAAGGGCAATAATTATATTAAACTCAAATTTGATGGCAATCAAAAAAATACTTACGGGATTGGCGCCAAAGTCATCATTCCGAGAGGCAATGATAAAATAGTACAGGAATTATTTCCGACAAGAGGCTATCTCTCATCAATAGCCCCGGAAATGGTGATAGGCCTGGGACAACTGCAAACCATAGATTCTCTAACCGTCATTTGGCCGGATCATAGCTATGAAACCATGCTGAATATCGACGCCAATCAGACGCTCACCTTAAAACAGGGTCAGGCTACAGGAAAATATGCATTTGATAGCAAGCCAGAAACAATTTTTGAGGATATCACCGAATCCCTAGCTATTAATTACGAACATATAGAAAATAAATTTATAGAGTTCAACCGCGAACCACTGATTCCGCACATGAGCTCTACGGAAGGACCAAAGATTGCTGTGGGCGATATCAATGGCGATGGCATGGAAGACTTTTTTATTGGAGGAGCCAAACTTCAAAAAGGCAAAATTTTTCTCCAAACTGCTGAGGGTTTTGAAGCCATGCCGCAACCAGCATTACAGGCAGATAGTCTACAGGAAGACATTGGTGCCACCTTTGTTGATGTAAATGGTAACGGCTTCCTGGACCTGGTGGTTGTTAGCGGGGGCAACGAGTTTCAACATACGCACACGGCGACACAGCCACGTTTGTACCTTAATGATGGTACTGGCAATTTTAGCAGGGACGCATCCGCTTTCAAAGACATCCATCTTACGGGTTCAGTGGTAAAAACCATAGACTTCAATAAAAACGGTTATCCCGATCTGTTTATAGGCGGCCGCGTAATTCCATGGAACTATGGAAAGCAAGCTTCATCCTACCTGTTAATCAATGATGGAAATGGCAATTTCAGTAACGAAACCGAAGTACTGGCCCCGGAACTAATTGATCTGGGCATGGTAAAAGACGCCTCCTGGGCAGATGTTGATGGTGACGGTCTAAAGGATTTAATAATTGTGGGCGACTGGATGCCAATAACAGTATTTCTTCAAAAAGAAGGACAGCTAACGAAATCATCCATTTCAGGTTTACAAAATAGCGAAGGATGGTGGAATACCCTGGCCATTGAGGACCTTAACGGTGATGGTAATCCGGACTTTGTTGTCGGTAATCTTGGAGAAAACTCCAAATTAAAGGCCAGTAAAGAGCAACCCGTTAGCCTTTATATCAATGATTTTGATGATAATGAGCAAAAAGAGCAAATTATGTTTCACTATGTCAATGGTGAAAAGCAGTTATATCCCAATAAAGATGAACTAAGCAAACAACTTCCTTCACTCAAAAGCAAGTATTTAAAATACGCAGACTTTGCCAGTGCCAAACCCGATGAAATATTCTCCAATGAACAACTGAAAGATGCCCGCAAACTGGAAGCTTTCGAACTGCGTTCCGGCATTTATATGAGCAATGATAAGGAGGAATATAGCTTTGAACCATTTCCGGTACAAGCACAATTTTCACCAATCAATGCTTTTTTCCTTGATGATATGAATGAAAATGGCAAAACTGATGTATTATCAATGGGTAACTTCTACGAAGTAAACATTCAGAGAGGACGTTACGATGCAGATTATGGCAGTTTAATGGTTGCCTCAGAGGACGATGATTATTTCGAATGGCTTCCTGCGTTGCAGTCGGGTCTTCAAATAAAAGGGCAGGTGCGAGATATACAGCAGATTATCTTTCAGGGAGAAAAGGCTTTGCTCATTGCCAAGAACAATGAGGCAATGCAAATCATCAGACTGAAGAAAAGGAGCAACAGGCTGCTGACGACAAAGCAATAGTTGGAAAGAGACCTTGCAAAAGTTTACTTTCCGTAAATATTTGATTATTTTAGACAAATTTCGTGTAAAACAAAGACGAATAACCAAGGGGCGGTGTTGAAAGTATATGATTAGAATTAAAGGTAATATTGGTAAAAGAGCATGGGTAAAAGGTATTTTTACATTTTTACTCTTATTACCTATGCTTGCTTGTCAGGACGACAAATCTGATTATGCCAGCACATTAGAAAATCCTGAGCTGCTTCATCAGTCACAAATGAACCTGACGGACATTATTGTCCATGACATCTTCTCTCCTCCTGTGGCCAGCAGGCTGTATGCTTATGCAAGTATTGCAGCTTATGAAGCGATGCTACCCGCAAATCCCAGCCATCAGTC
>JBGSXH010000596.1:0-2752 GCA_041751515.1 Cyclobacteriaceae bacterium
CTCTCCAACGAGAACCCATACCCAGGTTGGGTCTGATGTTATTAGGATTTTCACCTTCAATTAAATCGGTGCTTACCGTATAGCTCGGTAAAGCTCCCTGAGAAGCCCCTTCTGCATTCACAAAACCATCAAAGTTATAAATGTTATTGCTTTGAATAAACTGCTGTCTAACTCCCCAGAATGGATCCATGAAATTACCTAAGTTGAACACATCCAAACTCAACTGAAGAGTATTTCTTTTTTCTCCTACATTGACGTAAAAGTCCTGCAAGATTCTAAAGTCAAAAGAGTAAGCCCAAGGCAGTTCAGAACCATTTCTTAGCATATAATCGCCTCTGCGGCTGCTCAGGTGATTGTCGCTATCGATGAAGGTATTTAATGCGTCCCATTGCTGCTGGGCAGAATAGGTTTCTGTATTGTTAATCACAAAATCGCCATTTTGAAAGTCAGCCTCGGTAGGCACATAAATGATAGAAGTGTTTCCACCTGTACCGGCACCCACCATATTGTCCCCATTACCTATAAAGAAAGTATTTCTACCAGCGGGACCTGCTTCAGCAAAGATAGATACAGTTGTTCCGAAATTGTTCAAATACTCCTTTCTATAAGATGCTGAACCAATAAGCCTGTGCTGCTGAAAGTTGGCGCCATAGCCAAGCTCCGGCATATTCGCATCCATCACAAAGCCTTGTCCTCTCCAGGCAGAGTTGGCAATAGACCCACCTCCGGAAAAACGGTTTCTGGAATCTGCATAAGTATACGCTGCCATCAGGTTAAGTCCCCCTTGAAATGACTTTGTCAAACTTCCTGTAATGCTGGCATAATATCCGTCAGAAATATTGGTCAATAGTATGGCATCAGTAATATTACTATTAATTCTCGATGCATCGTAAAATGTTCTCTGGTCTGCCCCTCCCAATGTACCAGCAGCCTCAGGAAGGTTAATGTTCTGGAACATTACATTATTGATATCACCTGTATAAATTCCTTCAACAGTTGCTATGATACCACCTGGCAGTACTTGATCTACAGCAAGATTTGATCGCCAAACCTGTGGAAATTTAAAATCGTCTGCCAAAACGGCCAGATTATACGAAGACGGCAAACCCGAACCTGCATCTGGTCGGTAAGCATTAACGTCAGGACTGAAAGGGCGATCTTCCGGGTTCTCAATAAATTCGGAACCAGCCAATATTCCGTTGTTAGAGGCCTGGTTGGACACCCATACGAAAGGAGGTCGTCCAGCGAAAATTCCCGTACCACCACGTACCTGTGTTCTTTTATCTCCAAACACATCCCAGTTCACCCCAAATCGTGGAGACCACATTAACTGTGTCGGCGGATAGGCGTCAGTACGGATCTGCTGCCCACCTCTGAAGCTCAGGTCTTCCACAGCCTCATTTCTCAACAAACCTGCATCAAGGTAAACCGGCACATCTACTCTCAAACCTCCTGTCACCCTGAAATTACTGGTCACATCCCATTCATCCTGTACATAAAGACCCAATTGCATGGCAGACCATTCTACGATGGGAGACCCTTCCGGATCCTGTGCATTATAACTCTGACGGTATAGCGAAGCATTGGAAACGCCACTTTCTGCACTTTCATAGAAATCATCCAGGCTATTGAACCTGTAATAGCCATAGGCAAAAGGCAAAAAGCCATTCCTGAAAGAGTAAAACTCATTATGCGTTCCCACCGTCAAGGTGTGGTCGCCAGTGTAGTAAGTGAGATTATCAGTAATCTGAAGAATATCTGAATCCAGCTGGTTAAAAGCACTAAAGGCTTCGTATCCGAATGTGGTATAGGTATTGTTGTCCTGAAGAATATCTACCAAAGGGAAAACCCCGCCTTCACTTTCCCGGAAATCGCGCATGGCTGTATAACCTACTGTCAGGTTGTTGGTAAGCTTATCTGAGATAGTTGAGTTAAGCTCCGCAACCACACCATTCATATTGTTAAAGAACTGGTAATAGGCAGCCTGAAATGGCAAAGAGTTCACTGAAGGGCTTCTCCCTCCCAGCGAGCCGGAAGCACTTGGGAAGTTGTCTCTGAAGGAGCTCAACCAGTTGTATCGTAAGATCAGATTGTTTTTCTCATTAATATTGTAATCCAACCTAACAGTTATTTTATCACTTTCTGTTCTTCTGTCGTAATTTTGGAATGGACCAGCATTGTAGCCGTATTGATCATTTAAAAAGCCAGAAAGACCAATCATGTCACTTTCCAACACTCTGGAAACATTGCCTTCAACAGCTTCTCCCGCTTGTCGGGCACGAAACTGGGTAAATGGCTGCGATTCTCTTTCTCTTTCGTAGCTAAGGAACATAAAGAGCTTATCTTTAATAATTGGCCCACCTATACGAAAGCCCGCCTGATAGTAATCAAATTCATCGCGCTCATCATCCTCAATTTCTCCAACACGATTGGAGATCATACCTGGAGACCGGTAAAAGCCGTATACAGAACCTTTCCAGTCATTTGTACCACTACGTGTAATAGCAGAAATACCAGCACCTGAAAATGATCCCTGGGTAACATCATAAGGTGCTATGTTTACCCGCACCTGATCAATAGCATCAAGACTGATAGGTTGAGCACCAGTGCCGCCACCTATTGAGGACGAAAGACCAAATGAGTTATTAAAAATAGAGCCATCTATGACGGTATTATTGAAACGCTGGTTTTGGCCTGCAAAACCACCACCACCAAACTGAGGGGTCAATCGGGTATAATCATCTAATGAACG
>JBGSXH010000597.1:0-1703 GCA_041751515.1 Cyclobacteriaceae bacterium
AAACCATCAATGGCAAGAGTAATAATCTGGGTACCTACGAGCTATTCTTCGGTGATTATAAGAAACTTTTCGAAGCACCCGCGGAATTTGAGAAAGTGAGTACGAAAGACATTCAGAATGTTGCTCAGAAGTATTTTAAAAAGCAAAACAGATCTGTTGCCGTATTGCAGACATCTTTTGAAGATGATACGCAAGATAAAGCAGCAGGACTCTAAATCAACCCATCAACAAAGCTTATGATTATGAAAAATATAATAGTATGTAGCGCCCTGCTGCTATTTTGCAATTACGCGACAGTTTCTGCTCAGGAAGCTACAAAGTTTACCATGCCCGACTTTGAAAAATTTGAGCTGGACAATGGTTTAACTATTTACCTACTGGAGCAAAAAGAGGTACCGATGATTCACTTATCTGCAATATTTCCTGCGGGTGCAATAAAGGATACACCTGAACTGTCCGGTTTGTCGGGCATTACGGCAGAAGCTCTGCTTTTCGGAACGAGTAGCTATACTAAAGAAGAAATCGAAGAAAGGCTGGATTATATTGGTGCTAGACTTTATTCAGGAGCAGAAAAAGAAACCAGCAGTTTGCAAGCTTCATTTACTAATAAAGACCAGGACGAGGTATTGAACATTATTCAGGAAGTCATCACTTCTCCTGCTTTTGATACTGAAGAGTTTGAAAAACGAAAAGCCAGATGGCTCGTTGAACTCGACCAACGAAAGGAAAGCCCACGCAGCGTTATTGACGACTATTTTTCATCTATGATGTATGCAAACCATCCATACCGACTTCCCACTACCGGAACCAAAGCTTCAATAGAAGATATTCAACAGACTGATATAAAGGTATTTTATGAGAAATACTATAGACCGGATAATGCCGCAATAGCGATTGCTGGAGATTTTAATAGTCATGAAATGAAAGCCAAAATTACTTCACACTTTGCAAACTGGGAAAGCACAAAAGCCCCTGAGCCGCAGGAATTGACACCCCCAATCTTGCCTGACTCCCAGCGTGTGTTATTAGTGAATAAGGATGATGCAACCGAAACTACCTTCTATATTGGTGCACCCGGCATTAGAAGAAATAATGAAGACTATGTAGGCATTCAGGTCATCAATACAATTTTGGGCGGCAGGTTTACCTCTTGGCTAAATGATGAACTGCGGGTGAACAGTGGCCTTACTTATGGTGCCCGAAGTAATTTTAATGCCATGAAATCTGGTGGGACCTTTGTCATATCGACATTCACAAAGACAGAAAGTACCGAAGAAGCAATTGACCTTGCTCTAAAGACTTATGAAAGATTACACAATGAAGGCATTGATGAAGCTACGCTAGCTTCTGCAAAAAAGTACATTCAAGGGCAATATCCGCCCCGCTATGAAACTGCTGGCAATTTGGCCAGCTTGCTCACTGATATGTTTTACTATGATTTTGATGCTTCATTCATCAATAACTTTCAGGAGAATGTGGAGAAAATCAACCAAGCAAAAGCAGGAGAAATTATTGAAAAGTACTTTCCAAAAGATAAGCTGCAACTTGTCTTAATAGGTAAAGCATCCGAAATAAAAGCCATAGCAGCAAAGTATGGTGAGCTCATCGAAAAGGAAATTATTGAAGATGGCTATTGAAGGCCGGCGAATCAGATATTTCCTCAACACATTTATAAAAAAGGTCACTTGCTTTAAATGCAAGTG
>JBGSXH010000598.1:0-4134 GCA_041751515.1 Cyclobacteriaceae bacterium
CCGCTACCTTTGTATTGTCCTTCTTAACCCTGGTAAGTATCGGAACGATGCTACTCATGTTTCCCGCCCTAAAGCAAGGTGAGACCCCGGTGGATTTTATAGATGCACTCTTTACGGCTGTCAGCGCCAGTTGTGTTAATGGATTAATAGTAGTAGACACAGGGGTTTTCTGGAGTCGAAAAGGACAGATTGTCATTATGGTACTGGTGCAATTGGGCGCGCTGGGTGTGGTTTCTTTTGCCACCTTTTTTGCGTTATTTTTTAGGACCGGCTTCAGCATACGTCAGCAGTCAATGCTGCAGGAGCAGCTTAGTAGCGATTCGCTCTTTTCAGCCCAGGGCTTGCTGCGGAAAGTAGTGCGGTATACTTTATCTATTGAACTGATTACTTTCGTTTTCATCTACCTCAGTTGGGGTAATCATCTTCAATTTGAAAGCATAGGGGAAAAAATATATTTCTCTGCTTTTCATGCTATTTCCTCGTTTTGCAATGCAGGCTTTACCTTGTTTTCGGAAGGTTTAAATTCCCCTGCACTATCCGAAGCCTATGCGCTTCACTTGTCTGTTTTGTTTGCAGTGATTCTGGGAGGAATAGGTTTTCCTGTGCTGCAAGACATTTTCTCGCCTGAACTACGCAAAGAAAGAGAAAAAAAGCATTGGAAAAGGCTAAAATTGAATAGCCGAATTTCTATAAGAGTTTCCGTCGTATTACTGCTAGCAGGCATGGGCTTCATGTTTTTCCTGGAACATGATAAAAGTCTTAGTCATCTGCCACTTGGTGGGAAGCTAGTGGCCAGCATATTTCAGTCAGGAATTACCAGGTCGGCTGGCTTTAATACAGTATATATTGACCAGATGTACACACCAACGCTCATTATTTTGATTTGTCTGATGTTCATCGGTGCGTCACCAGGATCGATTGGAGGAGGCATCAAAACCACTACGTTTTATGTTATCATCAAATCTGCAATTGCTACGGTACGCGGGTTTACCCGGGTGGAAATCAGCCGAAGGTATATTCCCAGCGAAATTGTTTACAAAGCACTTTTTATTTTTGTTTTTGCCATTGCTTATACTACGATGGGCACTTTTTTATTGTCTATCACAGACCATGATCAGCCAATAATTTATCTTTTTTTTGAGCAGGTGTCGGCTTTTTCTACTGTGGGTTTAAGTACCGGCATAACAGCAGAGCTAAGCAGTGCTGGTAAATTTATCATACTGGTTTCCATGTTCATTGGCCGAGTAGGAACGCTCACGTTGGCGCTTTCTCTGAGCACCAGGGTGTCTACTACCCACTATAAATATCCGAGCGCACATATTATGGTGGGTTAGTACCTTAGAGAAACAGCACGAAAGGAACAACTTGCCTGGAAAGAACTTGCAGCATGCTGGATCACGCGGAATTACGCAGATGATTTTTTTAAGCACCTCAGACTATCCCTCCATTGCTGTGTCTCACAGCAATAGGGAACGCAGTATGTATTTATGGCCTTTTGCTCTTTAAAAATCTTAGCAAAAATTCAGCTTGCTGGGCGGACTGTGGAGACACAGTCCGGAGAAACTGCAATAAAAGCACCCTTTACTTTTGACTAAATTCCTTGACTGCCTCCACAAAGCATTTCACCTTTTCCGGATCAATGTCCGGGTAAACGCCGTGACCGAGGTTGGCGATATGGCGATCAGGGCCAAATGCCTCAAGCATGGTTTTGGTATCTGCACGAATCTGCTCAAAAGAGCCGTATAGTGCACAGGGGTCCAGATTTCCTTGCAATGTTTTATTATTGCCAATCATATGACGGGATTCCTCTATACCCATATTCCAGTCCAGCCCGATCGTCTCACAAGACAGTTTGCCTAAGGCCTCTCTGGAGAAAAAGGCGCCTTTGGCAAAGACAGTTTTAGGAACATCCTGAATGGCATCACATATTTGGGCGATATAGGGCAGAGCAAATGCTTCGTAATGCGCCGGCGGCAGTAATCCTGCCCAGCTGTCAAATACTTGCACCAATTCTACCCCGGCGTTAATCTGCGCTTTCAGGTAGTCAATAGTGGTATTGGTAATCATTTGCAACAATTGGTGCGAAAGCTCAGGGGCAGTATACAACATCCCTCGTGCTCTGGAGAAAGTTTTGCTCCCTCCTCCTTCGACCATATAGGCAAAAATCGTCCAGGGAGCCCCTGCAAATCCAATAATAGGCACCCGGCCATTCAACGCTTTTTTGGTAATCTTTATCGCTTCCAGCACATAAGAAAGTTCATCTTCAGGATCAGGAATACGCAAAGCCTCAACATCAGCTTCTGTTTTGATGGTCTTGGGAAAATGAGGCCCGCGTTTTTCCACCATTTCATAAGGCAGGCCCATCGCTTCAGGAACAACCAGAATATCAGAGAAAATAATGGCTGCATCCACGTCCAGAATATCCACTGGCTGAATGGTGACCTCCGCGGCCAGCTCCGGTGTTTGAGCCAGCTCAATAAAACCACTGACAGATGCCCTCACTTCCCTGTACTCAGGCAAAATTCTTCCTGCCTGTCGCATAAGCCACACAGGGGTACGCTCCGTTCTCTCTCCTCTCGCAGCTCTTAAAATGATGTCGTTTTTGATTTGCATAGTCAAAGATAAAATATAATTTCCTCCCATTTTAATGCCTCAGTAAAAAAATGGCTTTACAATGCAGAAACATGAATCATTTTTCGCCCTTAGAAAGCCGGAGTTCCAACGTGGAGATGTAAATTATTAGCGATAGCTAGAAGTCAACACAGGAACATCCTGTAATTATGTAACTGAAGGCTCAAACAGGCAATCATCTTAAATCTTTGTAACCTGCTTACCGTACATAATACTATATTGCGCAAATTTTAATGCAAAAACTGTATGAGCTTTTTATTTAATGATTTTTTAAGCTGGAAGGCCTATTGTACTGAAAACCAACTAAAGCTGTATGAACCAGTCCTCTCCTATGAAAAAGAGCAGAAAGACCGGGACGCAGACCAGGTCTGGAAAGGGTTGCAAAATGCCTATGATGTCATGAGGAATGCGGTAAAAACCGGCCTGGAAGAAGACATGACTTCCCGCTCAGGCATGATCAATAACGGCGCCAAGAAGGTTTATAACCATAAAACTGCGGTATTGTCTCCAGAGTTTCAAAAGCTGATCAGCCGGGCATTGGCTGCTAAAGAGGTGAATAGCTGCATGGGCCGAATCGTGGCGGCTCCAACGGCAGGTGCTTCTGGGATTCTGCCAGGTACACTGTATACTCTGCAGGAAATTCATGGTTTAACAGATGAAAAAATACTGGAAGGCATGCTCGTTGCTGCCGGCATAGCGGTTATCATTGAGCAAAAAGCATCATTGGCTGGCGCTGTTGGTGGTTGCCAGGCCGAGACAGGTAGCGCGGCTGCCATGGCATCCGGTGCCATTGTTTACTGCCTGGGCGGTGATGTTGACCAGGTGTTTAATGCGGTAGCAATCACAATCCAGTGCATGCTGGGCCTTATTTGCGACCCTGTAGCCGGACTGGTGGAAGTGCCTTGCGTAGTGAGAAATGCCAGTGCAGCTGCTATCGCCAACAGCTCAGCGCAGATTGCCCTCGCCAATGTGAGCGGGGTGATACCGGTGGATGAGTGTGTGGAAGCCATGGGTGAAGTAGGTCAAAGCATGGAAAGCCGATATAAAGAAACTGCCATGGGTGGTCTTGCTGCGACGCTGACTGGAAAGCAAATCAGCAAAAAAGTCCTGATTGAGGATATCGAAATGCTGCCAGACGAAGAGGAGCCTGAATAACTTTCATTTAAGGCGGGAAAGCAGGTTATGAACTCCCGCGGATCACGCAGATTGGTGCAGATTTTTCTTATTTATTGAAGATACGGCATCATTCCCATTACTGTGTCTCACAGCAATACTCACCGCAGCATCCATCATCTAAGCTTTATCTGAAAGATTTGAAGGTAAATTAGCTTTTGTGCACGGGCTGTGGGACACAGCCCGGGGAACAGTGTTTTTTTATTGAAATGACTTGATGCAGTCTGGATCACGCAGATTGGCGTAGATTTTTTTTTATTGAGGATACAGCACGTTTCCCATTGCTATGTCTCACAGCAATACTCACCGCAGCATTAATCATCTAAGCTT
>JBGSXH010000599.1:0-4558 GCA_041751515.1 Cyclobacteriaceae bacterium
TCTGTAAGCACGCGCAGCATGGCTAAGTAATGACAGGACAACAGAAAATATTACCCACCTGAAGTCGATATCCTTAAGCCTGCCCACCATGGCATAGAGGTCAATATCCTTAAAAACGTACCATAATAGCGCAAGCGCAAATATGAAGGATATCGTATATTGTATTACAGTTTTAATTCTTATATTTTTCAAGAGAGCAGCTTAAACTAAACGATTATTGGCATCAGGAAACACTACTACTGGCTCATATTTTTTGGCTTCTTCAAAGGCCAGCCCCGCATAGGATATAATGATGATAATATCACCTACCTGTGCTTTTCTGGCTGCAGGGCCATTCAGGCAAACCATACCGGTGCCTCTTTCGCCTTTTATGACATAGGTCTCCAAGCGCTCTCCATTGTTAACATTAACTATCTGCACCTTTTCATTCGCAATAATATTGGCGGCATCCATCAAATCTTCGTCGATAGTAATACTTCCAACATAATGCAGCTCAGCCTGGGTAATTTTAACGCGGTGAATCTTTGACTTTAATACTTGTATGTTCATTATAAATAATAAAGGTTTTGCTACTAAACGGCAAAATTATACAAAATTATAAATTAAATAGCAGATTATCTATCAACCGTACGCCGTCTGCCCGAACAGCAATACAAATTGCAACAGTATCCCCCACATTAACGGTACCAATACTTTTTAAGGTATCTGCGTGAGTAACGGTCAGGTATTCAACTGATAATAGCGTTGAGTCAGACAAAATATCTAACGCTACTTCTTTGCTTTTGGTGACATCACCGCCAGCTAATAGGAAGTCTTTTACATGCAATAGGGCTTTAAAAATTAGAGGTGCATCTTTTCGGGCTGCCCTGCTAAGCCGGATGTTTCTTGAAGACATCGCCAAACCATCGTGTTCCCTAACGATCGGATGGCAAACAAGATTCACCGGAATTGAAAAATCGTCTATCAATCGTTTGATGATGGCTACCTGCTGGAGGTCTTTCTGACCAAAGTACGCCTTATCGGGCATGATGATATTGAACAATTTAGCTACAACAATGCCAACGCCATTAAAATGTCCAGGTCTGTGTTCACCCTCCATTTCCAACTCTAAATCGCCAAAATTAATGTTGATGGAAGGAGCCTTAGGGTACATCTCTTCTAACTTCGGCACAAAAACCACCGCACAACCAGCGTCCTTCAGTTTCTCAAGATCATCCTCCAAAGTGCGAGGGTAGTGGATCAAGTCCTCTTGATTATTAAACTGTGTAGGATTGACGAAAATACTACATATTGTGCAGTCATTTTCTTTATCGGCTGCCGCTACGAGTTGCAGGTGTCCGGCGTGCAAAGCACCCATAGTAGGAACGAATCCCAATGTTTTGCCGTTGCATCTCAAAGCTGACAAATATGCTCTTATCTCTCTGATATTGTCAAAAACCTGCATTTCAGACGATTATTTTAATAATAAATTCCGGCAAAACTACGTTTTTCAGATTAAAAAATATTGAATATCACTACAAATTTTGTAAATTTGTAGTCCCGTTTAGTGTCTAATCAAATCCCTACAAATATGTCAAAACTTCGAATACTTTATGTCGCCAGTGAAATCAACCCATTTCTTCAGACATCGGATGTTGCCGATTTTGTAAGAAAGTTGCCCCAGGCCATGCAAGAGCGTGGTATGGAAATTCGAATCCTGGTGCCAAGATTCGGTTTGATCAATGAAAGAAAAAACAGATTGCATGAGGTAGTGAGACTTTCAGGAATCAATATTTCTGTAGGGGAGGAAGAAAAACCCTTAGTAATTAAAGTGGCTTCTATCCCTAATGCCAAATTGCAGGTTTACTTTATTGATAACGAAGATTATTTCCATAGAAAATCTGTTTTCTTCGACAAAGAAAATAATTTTTATGAAGATAATGATGAAAGAGCAATATTCTTTTGCAAAGGTGTGCTGGAAACGGTCAAAAAGCTTGGTTGGGCTCCAGATGTAGTGCATTGCAATGACTGGATGACAAGTTTAATTCCAATGTACCTGAAAACAACTTATAAAAACGATCCTATATTTAAAGACACTAAGTCTGTCTTTACTATATATGATAATTCTTTTACGCATAAGTTTGGAAGCGATTTGCTGGATAAGGTCAAGATGATGGACATCGAAGACAACATGCTTAGCCACTTAAAATCCGCAGACTTCGAAGGTTTTCTAAAAATTGGTGTTGAGTACTCTGATGCAGTCATCAAATCTGAAGAGTCCATTAGCGATAGCATGACAGATTTATGCGATACTTTTGATAAAACCAAAATGATTGATTTTATTGAAGGCGATGAGAATCTATGCGATTCCTATTATAATCTTTATAACGAACTTGCTGGATAATTTTTCAGACTTCATGTTTACATACTTCAAAAATTCCGGGCTAATAATTTTATTAGCCCTTATTTTATTTTCCTGCGAAGAGCCTGGAGAACTTGGTCCTGGTATAAATCCTGATGCCGACCGCGTATCTGCAGGTTATGTGGAAATTCCGATGGGACAACCGTCATTTGTATTAACACAGGCTCCTATTTCCGGCTATAGCCGTAGTTCTCAGTCAGGCAGAATATTGGCAGGAAGAATTACAGATCCGATATTTGGCACTGTTGTAGCCACAACTTTTGCACAGATCGCTCCTACCGCCAATGCACAGGCTGTAGCTTCGGAGGCCACTTTAGTAGGTGCTACACTTGACCTGACCGTAGATTACACCTATGGAAGAGGAGTTGAGCAACCGCAAACTTTTTCCCTCCATAGAATGCTGGATACCATACCAAGCGCTAATGCCCTGGCTTCAAATGAGACTCGTGAATACGATGATACACCTATCGCCACGGGTACTTTTTCAGACATTGCTGCAGACACTGTTATCTCATTCAATATTGAAACCGCTTTTGCAGAAGAAATGCTTGGTGTCGTGAAGAACGAAGCCAATGTGGCTGAAGCCTCTTTTAAAAATATCATCAATGGCTTAACTATTGTACCATCCGAAGGCAATACTGCCATGGTTGGTTTTAATCCTGCTGTGGCTACAACAATTCTCAGATTGACCTACAACATCCCCGGTTCTTCAACAAATAGTGTTTTTAACATTGTTTTATGGTCTACCGAAACGTCTGGCTTCACCAACTTCACTGCCGACAGAAGTGGTACTATTCTCGCTGCTGTTACTCAACATGGTACTGAATACGAAAGTCCTACGCAAAACACTTACTTACAAGCTGGGGCCGGCATAGCGCCAAGCATCGACTTGGCACCTTTCCAGTCATTCCTGGACACCGCAGGCACAATACTCATCAATAAGGCAAACTTGGAAGTAGAACGTATTCAGGCGCCTGGCAATACGCTACCTCCTCCCAACGCAATTTCCATGCTGCTTGTGGACGATAACAATGATCTTGTCACCGGCGAACATGGTTTTCCCAAGGGCATTCAGGCCAATGAAAATATTATAGAAGATGCAAGAAATGGCAGGATATTTGGTTCTGCTGCCTCGAGTATTCCTCGTAGTAGTGCTCAGTCAGATTTTCGTTATATTGGTGATATAACCTTATTTTTAGAGCTATTTGAGCAAAATAACTTCGATGAGCGAAAGATTTTAATGTATCCTAGCGGCATGGGTGTCACTGTAAATCAGGCACAAATCAACCCGGAAACAATAAAACTTAAAATATATTACACCAGGTTGAAGTAAGCATATTATATTTCTACCTTACGGGGATTTTTTAATCATTTATAAAACTAATATACACCTCCCTTATGTGCGGAATTGTTGCGTATGTCGGACACCGACAAGCTTATCCTATTATTCTTAAAGGATTAAAGAGACTGGAATATCGTGGCTATGACAGCGCGGGTATCGCCTTAATGAATGAAGACGGTTTAAACGTTTATAAGAAAAAAGGCAAGGTAGCGGAATTAGAAGAATTCTTGACTGACCAAGAGCTGATTAGTACCATAGGCATTGGCCATACAAGATGGGCAACGCATGGAGAACCTAATGACGTGAACGCTCACCCACATTATTCATCTTCAAAAAATCTTGCAATTATTCATAATGGCATCATCGAAAATTATGATGTCCTAAAGCAGGATCTGCTAAACAAGGGTCACAAATTTTATAGCGAAACCGACTCTGAGGTTTTTATTCACTTTATTGAAGATATTCAGCTCAACAATAAATGCACTTTGGAAGAAGCAGTGAGACTTGCTCTTGCAAAGGTTGTTGGTGCTTACGCTATTGTTATCATGTCCAAGGATGATCCTGAGATGCTCATTGCAGCAAGAAAAGGAAGTCCCTTGGTGATAGGTTTAGGGAAAAACGAGTTTTTTCTAGCCTCTGATGCAACACCAATTATTGAATATACTAATGAAGTGGTTTATATCAATGATTATGAAATAGCGGTAATCAAAAACAATGAATTAAAGATTAAGAATGTTCAGGATGTTCCTACTACGCCTTACATTCAAACTTTAGACATGCAACTGGAAGCAATCGAAAAAGGTGGCTTTGAGCAT
>JBGSXH010000600.1:0-2471 GCA_041751515.1 Cyclobacteriaceae bacterium
TTCAAATACGCTGAAAAAGTTATTTTATAAGATTTACACCATGTCAAAGGTTGTCATCGCTCAGGTTGAAGGGCATGCTTTGGCAGGTGGCTGCGGACTGGCCAGTGTTTGTGATTTTACTTATGCTGTGCCCGAAGCCAAATTTGGCTATACTGAGGTGCGCATTGGCTTCATTCCTGCTATTGTCAAAGTTTTTCTCATCAGGAAAATTGGTGAAGCGCAAGCAAAAAAACTGCTTTTGACCGGAGATATTATAGATGCAAGTGCAGCTTTGTCTATGAATTTAATTACTGAAATATGCGATAAAGAAAATATCGCCCAAACAGTAAAAAGCTTTGCTGATAGGCTTTGCACCCAAAACTCCGGGCAGTCCATGGCTTTTACTAAGAAAATGATTGCAGAAGTACAGTCCAAACCTTTGCACGATGCTTTGGATTATGCGGCAATGATGAATGCCAAAGCCAGGGCCAATGCAGATTGTAAAAAAGGTATCGCAGCGTTTTTAAACAAAGAACCCATGAACTGGTAAGGGCTTTTACGCATGGCAAAACCTGAAGAAATCTTAAAGCAATACTGGGGTTACAGCGAATTCAGGGAGCAACAAAACGAGATCATAGCATCTTTGTTGGAAGGCAGAGATACGCTTGCCCTCCTGCCTACCGGTGGAGGAAAATCGATCTGTTTTCAGGTGCCGACCATGATGCAGGAAGGAATTTGTCTTGTTATCAGTCCGCTGATTGCATTAATGAAAGATCAGGTTGAGCAGCTGCAAAAGCGCGGAATAGCTGCACAGGCGATCTTTTCCGGTATGTCTTCCCGACAGATAGATGTAGCACTGGATAACTGTATTTACGGACAGATTAAGTTTCTTTATGTTTCTCCTGAGAGATTGAAAACCGAACTGTTTCTTGAGCGGGTCAAGCAAATGAACATTTGCCATATCGCGGTCGACGAAGCGCATTGCATTAGTCAGTGGGGGCACGACTTCAGGCCATCGTATATGGAGATAGTAAGGTTAAAGGAAATATTCCCCACTGTACCGTTCATAGCACTTACGGCGACAGCCACCCTGGCAAGCAGGGAAGAAATTATAAAGTATTTAGCGCTTAAAAATACTGCGGTATTTATTAAATCTTTTCGAAGAGAAAATCTTATTTACGGTGTAAGAGAAGCGGAAGATAAATTACAACGCATCATAAACATGCTGCACAGGGTGCGGGGTACTGCTATTGTCTATGTTCGAAGCAGAAAAAAAACGGAAAAGATTGCTGATGCGCTGCAAAGTGCAGGATTAAGTGCTACACACTATCATGCAGGATTAGAGCATGAGCAGCGTAATAAAAGGCAGGATGACTGGATAAAAGGTGTAGTGAAAATAATCGTTGCTACCAATGCGTTTGGTATGGGTATCGACAAAGCCGATGTGCGCACTGTTATACATTATGATATGCCTGATACGCTAGAGGCATATTATCAGGAGGCAGGAAGGGCCGGCAGAGATGGGAAGAGGGCTTTCGCTTTGCTTCTTTGGCATCCTCAGGATGAAGAAGAATTGCGTGAACGTATCAAGAGAAGTCTGCCTGAAATTACTTTTCTGAAGCGGGTTTACCAGGCATTGGCTAACTATTATAAGATTGCAATTGGAAGCCTGAGCTTTCAGGGGTATGACTTTCAAATTGATGATTTTTGCAAAGCCTATGAGTTGCCCCTGATAGAAACATACCACGCCTTAAAAAAGCTGCAGGAAGAAGGGCTTCTGATGTTATCGGAAAGTTTTTATCAGCCATCCCAGGTAAATATTCAGGTAGATCAGCGGGAGCTGTATAAGTTTCAGGTAGCAAACTTTAAGTTTGATGCGCTGCTGAAGACCATGTTGCGATTATATGGAGGGGAACTGTATAGCCGATATAAAAAAATAAGCGAAAGCCAATTGGCTTCCGCTATACGTATTCCTGTGAATGAAGTGAAGCAATTGCTGAAACTTCTGCATCAGTATGAAATTATTGATTATCAGCCCCAGACTGAGGTACCTCAACTGAGCTTCATCGAAGCAAGAAAAGATGCCAGTGCTCTACCGATTGATGTTGCCCGGCTCAAGAAAAGGCAGCTGACCATCGTTGATAAAATGGAGAAAGTTTTAGCATACGCCAAAAATGGCAGGCAATGTCGCTCCTTGACTATTCAGCAGTATTTCGGAGAAGTGGCCTTTGATCCTTGTGGGGTCTGCGACATATGTCGTGAAAAAAAAGGTAGCGCTACACTCATCCAAAATAATGCAGATCTAACGATTGCTTTAAGTAAATTGCTATCCAGGGAGGAGCTTATGCCGCATGAAATTGCGCACAAACTGAAAGAAGTGGAAGAGTCACTCTTATCGAAGACATTGCGAGACATGTTGGACGATAACATAATTCGCTACAATGACATAGGGGCATTGGTGATTGTGGCAAAAAATGAATAGACGAGCAATA
>JBGSXH010000601.1:0-2615 GCA_041751515.1 Cyclobacteriaceae bacterium
TGCAATGACTTCTTTATTGGTGAGGATATTAAGTGTTTCTTTTGACATATTTCTAATGTCGTTGCCAGCAATTAGTGGGGCTGCCAACATGCTCCACATAGAGAAATGCGCACGGTCATGATTGGGCGGCATGCCATTACCTACTTCCAGCATGTCCGGATCGTTCCATTGTCCCGGGCCGGCATATTGGCGCAGGTTTTCCTGCATATCTAGTATCTGCAGGACACCCCACGATTTCCAGTCACCATGATCTTCAAAGCAGTCGAAACAATTATAAATATCACCCGTGGTACGCCAAAGGTGACCCACTTCCGGTCCCCATTCCCATGGCTCATCATGGCCCCATTCGCAGATGCTCAGGACTACCGGTCTGTTTGCATTTTTGATAGCGGCAGCGATTGTCTTATAAGCGCCTTCGCCTTTCAGGCCATCTGTATTGCACCAGTCATATTTGAGGTAATCGACGCCCCAGCTTGCATAAGTGAGGGCGTCTTGGAATTCATAGCCTCTACTTCCTGGTCGGCCCCCACAGGTTTCCCATCCTGCATCAGAGTAGATGCCGAACTTCAGCCCTTTGTCATGAACATAATCTGCCAGCGCCTTCATACCGGAAGGAAAACGATCGGGATCTGGCTGAATGAAGCCAAGACTGTCTCTTTCGCCGTGCCAACAATCATCAAGATTCAGGTACATATATCCTGCATCTCGCAGTCCACTGTCTACCATGGCATCTGCTATTTCCCGGATCATGCTTTCATTGATATTGCAGGCAAACTTATTCCAACTATTCCAACCCATGGGAGGGGACAAGGCCAGTTCATCGTATTTCAAGCTTTTCTTGTCCATAAGATTCCCCTGCGCAAATGCCAATAGAGTAAGCAGGAATAATGGAAAAGTGAGCAGTGCTTTTTTCATGGACTCGTGAAGTTATAGGGTTTGGTAAAGCTTACTGTAATACTTTTATGTAGATGCATTGACAATCATCTTCACGAACTACAGCATTTCAGGTCCTAAAGTAGCCAAATAGTCGTGATTTATATAGTACATTTTTATCCATCATTATCGAAGTATCATTATGAGCTACATGAGATTTGCAAGGAAGCAAGACTGCACCCTGGTGACTCGTCAATCTCGTTGCTACTAATATGAAGTTGCAGGATTGATGGCATTCAAAAGTGTAAGAAGGATAATACGGAAGCAATACAGCAATGGAAAAGCCTTGACGCTTACTAGCAAAAACAAAGCTAAAACGCTCTTACTTGAAATCG
Source organism: Cyclobacteriaceae bacterium (assembly GCA_041751515.1). Lineage (GTDB taxonomy): Bacteria > Bacteroidota > Bacteroidia > Cytophagales > Cyclobacteriaceae > JBGSXH01. Next base: position 1,269 of record JBGSXH010000601.1, read on the forward strand.
GGCATATTGATGTATTTGAAGCTTATTGTAGGGTTTTCAGGGATTACACCTGCTTCATATGTATGGCGATATTGTGCCCATGAATTCTGAATTCAAACTCAAAATGGCTAAGCGCCTTGAACAACGAGGCAGCGCCCCCGGGGCGCATATTATCATGCAGTTCAATGACCAGCACCTTGACGAAAGGCAACCATTTCTCATAATTTTTTTCAAACATTTCTTTTTCTGAGCCTTCAATATCCACTTTAAGGATATCAATTTTTGTCAGATTGAACCGTCGCATTATTTCATCTATAGAGATGGCTTTGATCGTATGTTCATTTTCCTCTTCAACTTCTTCGGTCATGAAACCCCATTTGCCCAGTCCCAGATCTTTAATTTCGAGGATGGCAGGCTTGTTCCATATACCATAATTGATGCAGTGAATGTCGTCGTAGGCCGAAGTATTTTGGGAGAGCAGTTCAAAATTGCTGGGCTCTGGTTCTACTGCAATGATTTGCGCATGGGGGAATTTTCTTTTGTAGAACAAAGAAACCAAACCGGCATTGGCACCGCAATCTATGATAACCTCCGGATTCTTCCCGTATTCCATTTCATACTCTTCCTTGGAAAATACATGGTAAAAAGCTGGAATATCCGTTGTATTGTTCCTGAGGACTACTGGTGATTTAATGCCTTCCAGTGCAATCTGGATTTGCTGATTTTTTTGTTTTCTGCGGCGATTAATAAATTTCACACCTTCCCAGCCAAATTTCTGGTAGTGGTATTTATACTTTTCAAGGTTATATAAAATGTTCATGGAGCGATTTACTTTATAGCACGTACGGTAATCAGCATTTGGTAATCCGGATCGATAAATTCAAGTTCTTCTTTCGTCAATTCTGTCGCACCCACACCATAAAGCTGACTCGCGGCGACCAGCACATTGCCATGGTGGGCGATGGTTACTTTTGCAACATCAAAAGCATCGCTGAAAAGGCGCTTACAGGAGGCTTGCGTAAAAGACCAATGCCAGGTGTCACCCAAAGCTTTGTAGTCCATTTGTACGATGCCGGGAACGGTCACCAGCAAAACGCCGCCTGGCTTTAAAATACGATAACAGTGTTTTACGGCCGCTTTTACATCATAAATAAGTAAAAGTGTTTGGGTAAGTATGATGCAATCGTAGCTATTGTCGGGAATGGTATCGGCTTCGGCAAGATCTGCGATAATATTGGCTAAATGATTGTCTTTGTCGATGTCAAGAATATCAGCTTTAGTTACTTTCGTGCCCCCGTACTTTTGAGTATAGTGGTCATCTTTTATTTCCAGCACTTTGCCTTTGATATCGGCAGCATGTGCAGCCAG
>JBGSXH010000602.1:0-3511 GCA_041751515.1 Cyclobacteriaceae bacterium
AAAAAATTCAAATACATTTCCCATTCTCTCAGTCCCTACCGTTCATGCTGGCCCTGGGTATCCTTACTCTATTTTCCTCCTGTAGCAAAGATGATGATGGCATAGCCCCAGAGCAGTTACTGGCAGGCAATAATTCAAAAACATGGCAAATAGAGCGCGTGTCTTCACTGGGAGTGGCAGACTCACCACAGCCTTGTAGTGCTGATGATGAATTCACGTTTTATACTAACAGAGAATTCCTCTATGACGACAAAGAGTTGAAGTGCAATCAGAATTCCCCGAATATGATTGAGGGCACCTGGGAACTGAACAACGAAAGCAATACCTTGTCCATATCTGCAGGACCACTCGCTGGCAGTGCGGATGTTCTGGAACTTTCTGCCAATAGACTTAGAATTACTACTGATGAAGCAGGCGTGCCTGTAACAATTACCTTTAGACCTAAATAAAAAAAGTCGACTATATGAGTCGACTTTTTTATAAAGAATACAAATGGTTATCAGGCAAGGAACAAGCCTGCAATTGCCAAAACTTCATGTCTGTTCAAAGGCTCATCGAAAGCTTCCGTAACCCCATCATTACCTATATCCGTAATTGTGGTCACATCAACTCCGCCTTGCTCAACATTTTCTTCGCCGTCGTAGATCGCCTGCGTGGCAGCTGGCATTCCCACACCTCGCTCGTTGCCGGTGATCCAACCTTTGATGCCCCTTAGTCTTCGAACTTCCGAAGCATGTCTGGCTTCGACAGAATGAATTTGTAATGCAGCTGTCAATAAATCTCCATTCCGCATCAAACTGGTAGCCTGCCCTTTATATGCACGCACTCCAGTATCTTCAAAAGCTTGAGAAAGTGCCAGAAACTGATTGTAATCATTAAAAGGATCGAAATTTCCTCCTGCTGTAAAATCAAACTCGGGCTTGTCAATTGGATCTAATCCCAGGCTATTTAATACTACTTTCAGGAACTCAACATGATCTACCTCATGATCTCTGATGAGCTTGAAAATATGTTCTTCTTTTCCGGCTGGAATTACCCCCGACTCTACTCCCATTACATAAAACTCTGCTTCCAGGAATTCCAATAATAATGCGAAATTCAAAGAAGTATTCGTCGATGTGTTCTGTGCATAAGCACTGGAAGTACCCGCAGTAGCAGCGAGCCCAAACGGCACAGCAGCCATTGCCAGCGTTTTTCCCAAACTACCTAGTTTCCCAAAAACATCTCGTCGCGATGTGGCTTTTTGCAGCACATCTTCATTGAGATTATATATGTCTATTAATTGATTTATTTTCATGACTATTTGCTCCTATGTTAAGATTTTGGTAATTGATTAGCATTGATTTTTGTGATGATAAAGCCTGAAGCCATCTCTAACACTGTGTCAGGGCTGAATGCTCTGTCCAATGCATTGTCATCAAGAATATCACTTCCCGCAAACGATGTCGGGTCTTCATCAAAAATACTTCTGATGGCAGCAGCATGCCGTCCTTCCACAGAAACTATTTTGCCAGCAATCAGCAGAAAATCCGGATTTTTAAGCAAGCGGCCTGCTCCGTTGTATGCAGCTACACCGAGGTCTTCAAATAACTTGGCAGCACCAAGTACACTATTTCTGCTACCAAAGTTGATAGATGAAAAATCGAAGGCCAGTGTAGGAATAGCATCTTTACCTAAAGCGGCGCGTAAGAATTCGCGATGTACCACCTCATGTTGACGCAGATCATCTAAAATAACACGTTCCTCGGAAGATATACCATTGTATGGCGTAGCCACAGCCAAAGTATAAAATGCAGCTTCTAACTGCTCCAGCACCAGTGCATAGTTAAGAATGCCAACATCGCCTTTGCCGAGATTTACCGTCTTTACACCAGGAACGTCATCGACTGGAATGAGGTCAATAAACTCCTTACAACCCGAAAGCAACAGGCCGGTGGTTGCCAATGTTGCACCACCGAATTTCAAAAATGATCGGCGGGAACCCTGCAGTTGCGTTTCACGCAAAGCCGGGATTTGTTCATCATAAGTTTTGGACATGATTTTAAAAATTTAAATAGTAAAAAATTGATATAGGTATTGTGGTTAGTGATAAATTATTGAGACAACCAATGCACCAAGCTAAAGTCAACTTTGCTTTTGAAAAAGTTTGGCTAAAAGAAGTTTACGTGGTATAATATTTTTTTTATTATATATATATAGCTACGTAAAATACTGACATTAAGGATTCTATAAAATCATTTATTTTCAAAATAAATTTGAAAAAGTCAAAAAAGGCGCAAATCTATCAATTGAATCATATTTACATCCATGCTTTTGCATAAAAAAGCCCTGCAACAACAGAGCGTTATTGCAGGGCTTATTATGGCAGCGGATTGCTAATTATTCAGCATCAAACCAGGCAGCATATTTAATATAATTTTGTGCAGTCCTCTCAAAAATTTTACCCTGCTCCTCACCTACAGGCTTTATTTTTTTGGCGGGTGTTCCGGCATAAATATGGCCAGCTTCCAGCCTTTGACCGCTCAACACGACAGCCCCCGCAGCAACTATGACATGGCTTTCGACAATAGCGTGGTCCATAATGATAGCGCCCATGCCCACCAGGACATTATCGTGAATGGTGCATCCATGCACAATAGCATTATGTGCTACAGAAACCTTATTACCCAAATGCGTTTCAGACTGCTCAAAAGTACAGTGAAGGACAGCACCATCCTGAATATTACAATCATTCCCAATGCGAATTTTGTTCACATCGCCTCTTATGACCGCATTAAACCAAACCGAGCAATTGTCTCCCATCACAACGTCACCCACAATCGTCGCATTATCAGCTAAAAAACAGTTACTTCCCATTGTTGGCTTGAAGCCTCTCACAGATTTTATCAGTGCCATGTAATAAATATTTAATTTATATGTACAAACATTTAAATTTTTGTTGTACATTTGCAAATCGATAATTAAACAATGAAATGCCTATTTACGTATAGATTTCAGTTTCATTCGCAATTAAACACATTATCTAATTAATTTTGAAAATTATGAATTTATTCAACACAAAACATTTAATGCTTTTAGCAGGCTTTGCAGCTTTTGCTTGTTCCTCTAACCCTTCCAGCGATGAAGCTGAAGTTGGTGAGGCCAGAGAAGTTGGTCAGGTCGATGCTGAAGCTACTTATTCCGTAAACACAAGTGAAAGCAAAGTCATCTGGACTGGTACGAAGCCTACTGGTCATCATGACGGTACTTTCGCTATCTCCGATGGAGACATCAAACTGAACGGCAGTGAAGTGGTTGGAGGTACATTTACCATCAATATGAACGAAATGGAAATTACTGACGAAGACATCAGTGATGAAGATCGTCAGAAACTAGCTGGTCACTTACAGTCTGAAGATTTCTTTAAGGTAGAAGAATATCCTGAAGCTAAATTCGAAATTGTTTCAGTAGAGCCTCACAGCGGTGAAGTAAACAATGAAGATGTAGAAGATGAGAAATACCGTTTGAATAA
>JBGSXH010000603.1:0-1952 GCA_041751515.1 Cyclobacteriaceae bacterium
AATAGCTGCTGCATGAGTATTGGCCAGGCTATCCAGCTGCGCAGCTTTCCAGTTCATTTCTGGGATGATCACATCGGGTTCAAAGAAGTATTTTTTTTCAGGGATTTTTGCATTTTCATCTGCAATGTACTGCTCATACTTATCTGTAAGCGAAGAAGATAGCTTTAGATCACTGTCCACAAGTCCGTCGGCAATATCCACCGAGTAAGCTTTATTGACATCACCACTGCCTGTGCCGCCTGCTATCGTCTGGTAGGAGCCGATGCCTAGAACTGCAACTGGTTGTTCACTGCTTTTCAAGGGCAATGTTTCTTTTTCATTCTTTAGCAGTACCATCCCTTCAGTGGCCGCTTTTCTGGCGACGGCTTTGTTAGCCTCGAGATCCGGGGTTCCGGAAGGTTTGAAACCCTGGAAAGTGTTGGTTTTGGAATATATTTTTAAGATCCGCAATACATTTTCATCCAGCGTGGATGCGGAAAGCTTTCCATCCTTTACAGCAGCGATAATTGCTTGTTCCTGCTCTGGTGTGCCAGGCATTATCAGGTCATTGCCTGCCTCCATTTGTGCTACAGCATCTTCACCTGCAAACCAGTCTGTCATCACAAAACCTTCATAGCCCCATTCGTCCCTTAAAATTGTTGTTAATAAAGCATTATTTTCAGCAGCATAGGTGCCATTGATTTTATTGTAGGATGACATGACGGTCCATGGCTTCGATTCTTTCACAGCAATTTCAAAGCCTTTTAAATAGAGTTCTCTCATGGCCCGCTCACTGACGATTGCATTCAAGCGTGTGCGGTTGGTTTCCACATTATTGGCCGCAAAATGTTTTACAGATGCGCCTATGTTTTGGGATTGTATGCCGTTAACAAAAGCCGCCGCCATCTTTCCTGACAACAGGGGGTCTTCACTGTAATATTCAAAATTTCTGCCGCCCAGGGGATTGCGATGAATATTTAATGCTGGCGCCAGCAGAATATCTACACCGTATTCACTGGCTTCGTTACCAAAGGCAGCGCCCACTTCTTCCATTAAAGCGGTATTGAATGTTGAAGCCATTAAAGTCGCTACGGGGAATGCTGTGGCATAAAATGTCCTGTCCGGCGCCTCTTCACGAGTAGGGCTTATGCGTACCCCCGCCGGACCATCAGCAAATACGACCGACTGTAAATCCTGGCTTTCTATCAGCTGGCTGGTGCCCGCAGCACCGGCAACTTTATCATCTGTTTGGCCTACGGTGGACTCGCTGTCCATGCCCGGCAACTTCATGCCAGCACCCACGACGAGTTTGGCTTTTTCTTCCAGGGAGAGTTTATTCAGAACTTGCGAGGGATCAAGCTCCTGAGCCTGGCTCAAGTGAAAACCAAAAAGGCCAAAGCAGAGGATAAAAACATTTTTCATAGCAATTACTTAAGGTAGTGTGGACGTAAGAACAGACTTTGGAAAGCCCAATTCAAATGAAAATGGTAGGATAATGATTTGTTAAATATAGATAAATTTATCAAATTGTCAAAAATACATAATGAAAATAATCTATGGCTGAAATTGAGCATTTCAAAGCGCAGCATTTCATGCCACAGCTTTCAGTGGACTGTGTAGTGTTTGGCTTTGATAATGGAAAGTTGAAGGTGCTTTTGTTGCGTTATAAAGCTACTGACAGCTGGAGCTTGCCGGGAGGGTTGATATTGCAAAATGAAGCAGTGGACGCTGCAGCGATCAGGGTGCTGCAGGAAAGAACACGGCTCAGCGACATTTACCTTCAGCAGTTTGAGGTTTTTGGCATTGTTAAGCGTTATGATGAAGATACTGTTAAAGCAGCTTTAAAGCATCTCATTCCTGAAGAGGCCTGGATTGATCGTACAGTTTCCGTTGGTTATTATGCACTTGTCGATTTCAACCAAACCAAGCCTACTCCGGATGCTTTTTCAGATCGCTGCCAGTGGTGGGAGTTG
>JBGSXH010000604.1:0-2254 GCA_041751515.1 Cyclobacteriaceae bacterium
AACAGCCCCTGCTTGATGGCGTTCGCCATTTCGTGGGTGTCGGTAGGGTTTATGATCAGCGCGTTGCTTAGTTCCTGCGCGGCTCCGGCCAGTTCACTCAGGATCAATACGCCCTTGTGGTCGAAGCGACTGGCTACAAACTCCTTGCAAACCAGGTTCATGCCATCCCTCATGGGCGTCACGAAGCCTACATGCGCCATTCTGTAAAATGCTGACAGCGCTTCCAGCGGAAAAGTCCTGTAAAAATAATGGATCGGCGTCCAGCTGATCTTGCCATAATTTCCATTTATTCTTCCTACCAAGAGGTCAATTTCTTCTTTCAGTTCCTGATATTTCTCAACTTTATCCCTTGAGGGAACCAGGATAATCATGAGCGATACCTTTTCAATATATTCAGGATTCTCCTTCAAGAACATTTCAAAGGCCTTGAGCCGCTGGGGAATGCCTTTGGAATAATCAAGCCTATCAATACTTAGTAAAAGTTTGGTGTCATGCATGGAAAGCTTATAGCGCTCCATGCGTTTAATCGCTCCTTTGCTATTGGCCGAATCAGCATATTTCTGGTAGTCAATTCCCATAGGGAAAGAATCTACTACCACTTTTCTATTCGGCAAGTCCACCTGCCCATGTGCATTGCTATAACCTGCAAGTCTGTTCACAGAGCTCAAAAAGTGACGCATATCATCATAAGTATGAAAACCTACCAAATCGGCACCCAACATACCCATCAACAGCTCTTTTCTCCAGGGTAGTAATCGGAACACCTCATAGGACGGAAACGGAATATGCTGAAAAAAACCAATGCTGGATTTTGGCAAATGATTTCTGACTTGTAAGGGGAGGAGGAGCAATTGATAGTCGTGTATCCAGATGGTGTCACCAGGCGTAGCAAATTCCAGAATCGCCTGACAAAATTTTTCGTTTACGGTCTTGTAAACTTCGAAGTTATGAGGGTTATACTTGGCATACTGCATAAAGTAATGAAAAGTAGGCCAGAGTGTTTCATTACTAAACCCTTCATAGAAGTCTTTAATTTCATCCGGTGTCAAAAACACAGGATGCATATTTTCCTTATTTAGATCTTCTGCTACCTGCTTTTTATCGGCTTCGTCATCAAGGTAGAGTCCCGGCCATCCAATCCATATATTGTCTTTCTCCTTGTATATACTGCCAAGGCCGGTAGCAAGTCCACCGGCACTGGGTTTATAGGTGATGCCCTCTGCATTATGATTAACTTGGACGGGTAATCTGTTCGAAACAATAATGGTTTTAGGCATAAAAAGGTATGTTTTTAATAAATAAAAGTTTTTAGTGATTCCAGGTCAATATTGAGACCTTCACCCTTTAACAAGCTGTCCATAACCTGCTCCGGATTATGTAAAGCCTCTTCATAAAGATAAACATAAGCGGCCATTAAACTCGCTTCGGTTGTTATTTCTTTGTTATCCAGCATCTTAGATAACACACGAAATACACCACGGCAAATGCAAAGATGTTGTCCCGCGATAATATGCGTTTTATAACGTTCTTTGGCTAAATGTACCAATTGATTCTGAAGTGAAAAAGTAGAGGATCATTCCATAGTTTAAAAAATTTGTATGTACTCTATAAAGTAACAAGATAAAAAAATGTTATAAAAAAAGCCTGAATTAATCAGGCTAATTATATAAAGTTGATATGTTAAAGTCTGATAGCTTTTAACTTTATTTGCGTCAGCTTCCTTTTAGTATCCATAGGAAAATCTCCGCGCATCATCCAGTCATAATAACCTGGCTCCATTTTCAGGACATCATTGACAGGTTTTCCTTTATGCTTGCCAAAATTAAATACTTCAATACCTTCCTGATTAAGTGATAAGCGACCAGCAAGGTCCACCATATCTGAAGCTGTAATTTTGTGCAGAGCAGGGATATCATTCTCAATAGCGCCGAGTGCTTTGCCAAGATTGTCGACCACCTGCATCCCCTCGTAGCGCTGCACCTGCGCCTTTAGCACCTCAAGGGTAGCGAGGGTATCGGCTTCTGCACTATGGGCGCCTTCAAGGTCTTTATCGCAATAAAACTTATAAGCTGCAGAAAGCGTCCGCTTTTCCATAATATGGAAAATTTTCTGAGCATCTACCATTTTGCGATTTGAGATATCGAAATCCACTCCTGCTCGTAGAAATTCCTCTACCAGCATAGGTACATCAAAGCGGATGATATTGAACCCGCCCAAATCAGCACCGTCCAAAAATTGCGTTAACTTTCTGGCA
>JBGSXH010000605.1:0-8444 GCA_041751515.1 Cyclobacteriaceae bacterium
CAACGCAGCCAGTGGCTTTCAATTTGAATTTATCCAGGAAAATTTTCTTCAAGACCAAATGATTGATGTTGGAGAAAATGCCAGTCCTACACTCGCCGATATTTCTGGGAATGGCTTGCCTGATTTACTCATCGGTTCCGGCATCAGACAGTTAGCAGATGGAGCTGCCGCAACTATTTACTATTATCAGAACATCGGCACTGCTTCCAGTCCAGTATTTGACCTGGTTACTGATGACTGGCTATCACTATCAATTGAGCGCTATCGTAGCATAAAGCCGCAATTAATGGATATGAATGGTAACGGAAAAGTCGATCTGGTTTTGAACACACTAGACAACACTGGCAACCAGATGCAATTAAAAGTATTGATTAATACTGCCTCTGACAATGAACAGTCAAGCTTCACCCTTGGCAGTGCTCAAAATATTTCGCTCAACAATGTTGCGAACGCAAACACCCATTTTTTTTACGATCAGAACAATAACCTGCGCTTATTGGTAGCCTTGTCTACCGGCTCAGTGAACTTATATGATATGCAGGATAATGTAGGACAACTTATTGAAGAAAATTATCTCAATATAAATGATGATTTCAATAGAAGAAACCCATCTGTCACAGTGGCAGATATTGATGGCAGTGGAGAATCGGACTTACTGATCACCGATGCACGCGGAATGATATACGCATACCGTAATTTCCAAAATACTACCGTTTCTGAGCCAGAAGTACTCGAGCGCTGGAAGGCAAACCTGCCGATAAAAGGTGGGAACTTTACAAAGTTAGCCACAGCACCAATAAACGAAGCAGGAAAATCAGATTTGTTCCTGGGAAGTGCCCAAGGGGGGATTTTACTTTATAGGAATGAAAATGAGCCTCCTGCCTCTCCCCCAGTTACGAATGAACTTTCGATAGACATTTACCCGAACCCAAGTGATGGAATACTTAGTGTTAAAACAAATAAGAATGTCCAACTCAATCTGTATTCCAACTTGGGCCAACTTGTCGTTAAGGACTTTAATATTATTGCTGAAACTGACCAGAAACTGTCCTTGATTCATTTGAAACCTGGCATCTACATAGCGCAAATTAGAGATGAATCTGGTATCCGGATAAGCAGAAAAATATTTCTTAAATAAATTAATGCAGTGCAGCTATTCGGTTTCAGGTAATGCTTCCTTAGCGATATTTCCTTCCTTGATGACTGTTTTTCGCACTTCTCCAAGAAGGAACTTATCAATCTCCTCAGCAGATTTAAACTTTTTGAGGATTCCACGGGCATCGCGGGCATCAAAGTCCTTACTTTTTTCCTTTTTAGGAAGATCTGGATTTTGTCGCAATGAAGGAAACTCCGGTGAGACAAAAGAAACCTCACTCACTGCAGGCTTTGATTTCGCAGATTCACGTCCTGCTGAACTCAATGAAGTTGTATTCGCAGGCGATTTGTTGGTATTGCTACCTAAAGCGACAGCATCTACTTTCTGGAGCAGCAACTCTTCCAATGCAGCGATGCGCTCAAGGACTTTTTCATTTTCCCTAACGATGGCTTTCACAGTTTTTTTTCGTTCACTCTTAACAGCTTTCAATAATTTTTCTGTTATTGCTTCCTGGGCTTTGTGAAGCTTTTTTAAATCTTTATCGCTCATATCACTCGTGTCAATCTTGTACAAAGTTAAGGCTTTTAACTTTTATTGTATTATAATCATTTAGTTAAGGTTTACAAAATTTATAGTATAATGAATTGAACCTCAGCTCCATCTCATCCAGATGAAACGATAGGAAATCTTTAAAAAGTATATCTTCGTAATTCTACCTAAAAATAAATACTATGCTAGCACCCGGCACAAAGGCACCCGACTTCACGCTTCCCTCTACCACTGGAACCAATTTTACTTTATCTTCAGATTTAAGAGGAAAGCCATGCATGCTGTATTTCTACCCTAAGGATTTTACGAAGGGTTGTGTGAACCAAGCGTGTGGTTTTAGAGATACATTTGAGACCTTTCAAAAATTAGATATTACCGTTATTGGAGTAAGTCGCGATGACATTGAAACCCATCTGAAATTCAAAGATTTTTATAATTTACCCTTTGATTTATTGGAAGACAATGGTGGGCAAGTTTCGAAGTTATACGATACTGTTCCTGCCATTATGCCCTTCTTCACTAAAAGGACAACTTACCTTTTAGACAAATCACATCACATTGTTGCTGGCTATGAAAATATTTTTTCAGCCGCGAAGCATATAGAAACCATGATAGCAGAAATAAAGGCAGATAAGCTTTCTGCAAAAACTAATGCGGCTATATAAAGGCCAGGGTCATGTACCATGGCCTTTTTTAAGGTCGTCTTCTTAGTCTTTGTGGACTTCCGCGGTAGGTTGCTCTACTGTGACTGTATTAATATCAACAGTGATTTCTTTCAACCGCCTGGAAACATCTTCCTTAATACTTTCCTGGAACCTTCCGCCAAGGTGAGTGGAAAGAAATTTTTCTGCCGCAGCCAGATAAGCCATGTTATTGACTGGTCTGGCAAAACCATGGCCTTCATCAGGTGCTAAAATGTATTCTACGGGTATGTTATTTTCCCTCATGGCAACGATAATTTGGTCGGCTTCCGCCTTCTTAACCCGGGGGTCGTTGGCCCCCTGCACTATCATTAAAGGTGTTTGGATCTTCTTTACATGATTTAATGGTGACTGTCTCTCAAGCTGTGCCTTACCCTCTTCAGTAGTGGGGTCTCCCATGCGCATATAAAACATTTTTTTGATCGACTCCCAGTATGGCGGTATTGAGCCCAATAATGTATTTAAGTTAGAAGGCGCAACAATTGCGACAGCAGCTTTGTAAAGTTCTGGGGTAAAGGTAACGCCAGCCAGCGTGGCGTAGCCACCATACGAGCCCCCAAGGATGCCCACATTATTCTCATCAACTATGCCTTCATTGATGAGATACTTTACACCCCAGGTGATGTCATCCTGCATTTTGTTTCCCCATTCCTCATTGCCAGCATCCAAAAACTGCTTGCCATAGCCTGTAGATCCCCGGAAGTTCATCTGTAGCACAGCATAGCCTCTATTGGACCAGAATTGAGCATAGGCATTGTAACCCCACATATCTCTGGCCCAGGGCCCCCCATGTGGCACTACCAGAAGGGGTAAATTTTTGGCTTCTACTCCTTTAGGAATAGTCAGGTAAGCGGGAATCTCAAGCCCGTCAGAGGAAGGGTAGCTAATGACCTGCATGGGGGACATGTGTTCCACTGGCAGCTCTGGTCTGGGTCTGTATTGGAAAGTGAGGGCCCGACTATCTCTGTCGAATAAGTATATAGCACCAGTATCTTTATCGCTAGATACCGTTATGAAAAACTTTCTCTCCTCTTTATCGCTGGAGCCAAGTCCAATTTCCATCTCTGGAAACTCCTCCTGTAAATAGGCGAAATCAGCTTCATAGGTATCATCCTTCCAGTAGCGCCTAGTTTTGGCATCGGTATATCTGGTTAATATGAGATCGCGTGTTTTGTCAGAGAAAAAGGCACCGCCAAAGTCCACTTTATTTTCCGGATCACTCTCGACCAAAGTCTCACTTTGATCTTGAGGATTAAACAGCACTAATTTGGTTAAATTTACATCATCACCTTTGTTGGTCACCATATAAAAATTTTCATTAGCTGCATCAAAAGCCAGATCGTAACATTCTTCTAATGCACCGCAGTCGTAAATTTTTGTTAGCGCATCTTCATCAACGCGTAAAATTTCATTACTTCCGTCTTCATTAGACCTGTTTGCCAAACGAAGATTTTCATCCCAGTCAAACCCCCATCCAGTGATTCTATCTGTATTCTCACGTAACAATTTCAACTCACCTGAAGAAACATTCAGCTCATACAAGTCATGCCAGGCCTTGTCGCGGTCATTGATGCCTACTCTTAAAATATCAGGATCAAGTTTTGATACGTTGTAGATTATCACTCTTACATTAGCCATCTCAGTCAGGTGCCTGCTATCGGGCACCTGCGTCTGGTCTTCATCAATTTCGCCTACATTTACTGCATAGACATTGAAGTTCTCATCGCCTCCTTTATCCTGGACATATACAATAAAACCGGCATCATGTGTCCAGAAATATGCTGGAATAGGGCGCAATGTATCAGCTGTAATGGGTCTTGCGTCTTCGAATGGGGCATCAAATTTCTTAAGCCAGATGTTGAGAACACCATTGTATGGCTTACGGAAGGTGATCCACTGTCCATCCGGAGAAATCTGGCCTCCAGATATTTCCGGATTATCAAAAAATATTTCCCGATCTATGATGGGCACTGGCTCCGGGTTATCATTTTGCATTGTCTGTTGTGCCATTAAAGATAAAACGGAAAAGTAAAGTATAGTGCTTAGCAAAGCAATATATCTTAAGGTAGATTTTGCAGTTTTCATGAATTTAGTGACAAAAAGAGGTAGTTAAGAATTTTAAGGATGATCAATATACAATTCCTATTGCAAAAATACTATCTAATTAACCAATATTCATGTAACCGATTATTGCATCTTTGGTCAGTCAGGTAGCCTTCTCGTCGTTGATTTTGGCGCTCACAACCTCATCGATATCATCTTGGGTTATCCAACCCTTTAATGCTGCATGCCGGGCGGCATCTACTGTATCCTGTATCAGCAATAGCTCTACACCTAGTGCTCTGATTTGCCGGGCAATGGCATCAACAGCAACTTTTCTTTCTGGCGCTACATCGCGGATATAAATCATTTTAACCCTGCCGGGAAAATCTTTAATTACCTGCAAGTATATTTCAGGGTCATGCTGCCCACTGTCTCCAATCAATATAAATGATATTTCAGGGATCAGGGCAAAAATATTCTCTACCTGCTTTAGTTTGTGGTCAAGATGACTACCTGTTATCCAGTATTCTCGCGTCAAACCAATATCCCTGAGCATCAATGGCCCTCTGGGCACTTCATGCACTGCAAGCCACTCTGTGAGGAAATCGTATAAATTCCAGGGGCTGCTGGACACATAAAAAAGAGGATTTCCTTTAATATCATCATCACCTTTCTCCATGGCCTGATAAAAAGTAGCTACCCCAGGAAAAGGCAATCTGGAATGTGCATTGCCGAGAAATGTAGTTTTGAGCATTTCCCATAAGCGTGTTGCTCCCGTCGGGACAATGGTATCATCAATATCGGATATTATACCATATTGAACGTTCTTGTCTGGAACAAAAACATAGGCTTCTGCTTTCGCTTTGGGCTGCCCGGGCACCACTTTCTCCATTAACTCAAGCGCAATCTTTTGCCAGGCACCTTCGGTTTCTGCTGCGGCGACAGTGTTCCCAGTAAATCGGAATACAAAATAGCCTTCATCGTCTGATGTAACCGTTTGGCTCATTCCGAGATAAGTGGCTTTTACCATGACCCCTGGAATTTCCCAGCTCATAAAACGCTTGTACATTTTGCGAAAATTTTGCCAACGGCTATCCTGAGGCGAGGCCGCAACAATACCCCTGTCTTTAATGACTCTGCCGGGCAAATACACATTGTCTCCGTTTCCAAAACCTTTATAAGGCACAATGATCACCTTCTTCACTATGCCAGTACGAATGCCTAATCTTAACTTAAGCCTGGAATATTGGAGCTTAGCAGCGTAAATGAAATGCCTTAACTTCCTATTGAGCAATCTTGAGATTTTAAAAAATTTGCGATATTTATCTATTTTCGACCTGCTTTATGCCGTTTATTCATCTCACTTTTACAGCTGTTCTCCGTTCGCGAACTGGAGAAAAAATTATGAAAGCTTAAACATGTCAGCATCGAGGTTTACAGGAAACTTTTGTCGGAACTGCTGTAAAGCTCCGCCTGACAGCTTCAAGGTCTCCATTTTTTCCTCTTCTCCCAGGTGCACCAAGGGCTGTCCTATCATATTGTAAGCAGCTGAATGTCCGGAATATTCAACCCCATTCTCATCTTTTCCAATCCGATTAAGCCCCACGCTATATGCCAGGTTTTCTGCTGCTCTGGCCTGCAACAATACATCCCAGGCAAAAACACGGGGTGTAGGCCAGTTGGCAACAAAAAGTATAAGGTCGTAGACGAAGTTTCTTTGGGCATCAATGTTTCTACTAAAAACAGGGAATCGAAGGTCGTAACACGTCATAGGGCAAATTCGCCACCCTTTGTGAACGACGATCAGCCTTTCTTTTCCCGGTGTATAGGCTTCATGTTCATTGGCCATGCGGAAAAGATGCCTTTTATCATAGGTTTCGTAGCTGCCATCAGGGCGCATCCAAATAAGCCGATTATAAAAATGTCCTTCTTCTTTGATGATTAGGCTACCGCAAATAACACTGTCCAGACGTTCTGCCTGCATTTTCATCCATCGGAACGATTTACCGCCCATTACTTCCGCGTTTTCCGCTGCGTGCATTGTAAATCCTGTATTGAACATTTCGGGAAGCAACACTATATCCGGCACTTCCTTCAGTTCCCAAAGTTTTTCCTCAAAATAGGCATGATTAGCTTCCGGCGATTGCCAGTGCAATGAACTCTGAATGAGGGTTATCGTTAAATCTTGCATAAACGTTCTCCGGCGGCGGCCAGGGTTTTCTGATTTTTGGCAAAACAAAATCTCAATAGCTTCCGGTCTTTTTTACCCTGGTAGAAAGGTGATATAGGCACAGTGGCGACTCCATGATGTCTGGTGAGCCACTCAGCCATCTCCATGTCAGATTTATCGGAAAAGCCATCATAGCTGACCAGCATAAAGTAGGTACCTTCACAAGGTAATGGAGTGAAGACACTTTTTTCAAGATATTGGGCGAGAAATTCCCTTTTTTGCTCAAATAGAGAGGGTAGGTTTTTGTAATTGTTCTCATCTTTCAAATACACGGCAAGTGCTGCCTGCACTGGTGTATTGATCGAAAAAGTCAGGTATTGATGCACTTTTTGAATTTCTCGGGTAATGGCTTCCGGGGCGATGCTATAGCCCACCTTCCAACCGGTAGCATGGAAAGTTTTCCCAAAAGAAAAAACCACAATACTTTGCTGCCTTAAAGCTTCCAGTTCCAGTGCACTGAAATGTTGATGTCCATCAAATACCAGATGTTCGTAAACTTCATCGCTAAGCAACAAAATTTTGTTTTGTAGCACGAATTCCTCGATAGCTAACATAGAGGCCTTGTCCAGCACCTTTCCCGTAGGATTATGCGGGGTATTGACAATAAGCATCTTTGTTTTTGGACTGACAGCCGCTTTCAGTGCGTCGAAATCAATCTCAAAATCATCTGTTAAAGAAACTGGAACTGGAACTGCTCCTTGCAAAAGTATAGCAGGAACGTAACTATCATATGCAGGCTCCAGCACCATTACTTCATCGCCGGTATGTACCATGGCAACAATGGTGGCATATATTGCTTCAGTAGCCCCACATGTAATGGTAATTTCCGTTTCTGGTAAAACGGATACGTCCATAATTCTCTGAATCTTCGAGGCTATGGCCTCCCTTAAAGAGAGCAATCCTGCCATAGGAGCATATTGGTTGTCTCCCGCCAGCATGCGCTCGTTGACCAAGGCAATGAGTGCCGGGGAAACTTCAAAATCAGGAAAGCCCTGTGAAAGATTGATCGCATCGCAGGATTTCGCCAATGCCGACATGCGTGAAAATATGCTTTCTTGAAATGCAGGTAATTTAGATTTGATTGATGACATTATTATCGCTTTACAGGAACACTAATGCGGTAGTCCGCACTTACATTCCCTTTGCTGATATTGGACAATTTGCTTTTTAATAAGCGCTTCTTAAATGCTGAAAGGTGATCTGTAAACAAAATTCCCTCGATATGATCATACTCATGCTGTATGATACGCGCTTTAATGCCATTATACACTTCTTCCTGCTCGTTCCAGTGCTCATCATAATAGCGAATCTTTATCACCTCATTGCGAAAAACTTCCTCTCTAATGCCGGGAATGCTTAAACAGCCCTCCTCAAAACTCCATTCATCACCTTCTTCCTGCAGTATTTCAGGGTTCACAAAAACCTTTTTGAAACCCTTCATATCGTCTTCATCCTCTTCTGCGTCGTCCATCGGCTGACCATCCACTACAAAGATGCGCAACCCTTTGCCAATCTGTGGCGCTGCAAGTCCTACCCCATGAGCATTATACATGGTTTCAAACATATCCTCCACCAATGTCGGCAGGTCAATTTCGTCCTTTTCTATGTTTTGGGCCCTTTTCTTCAGAATAGGATCGCCGTAGACAACAATCGGGTAAATCATACTATTTCGTGCTTTCTAAAAATGATTGTAAAATAATGGCAGCGCTCACTTTATCAATATTCGCTTTATTTCGTCGGTCTTTCTTGGTGCTCCCACCAGATATCATGGCATCTAAAGCCATCTTTGATGTAAATCGTTCATCATGTAAATGCATGGGTATAT
>JBGSXH010000606.1:0-1796 GCA_041751515.1 Cyclobacteriaceae bacterium
ATCAGGATACCGGCTTCTTTGAGTTTTTTTGTAATCCTCATGTCTTGTTCGCTCGGTTTTATGCTGCCCGACGGGTGGTTATGTATCAAAATAATCCCCGATGCCAAGGCTTCAATGGCATACTTGAAAATAATACTGACATCTACCACAGTCCCTGAAACTCCCCCACGCGAAATCTGTACTTTTTTGATAATCTCATTATTACGTTTTAGCAGGATTACCCAAAATTCCTCATGCGCCAAGTCTGTGAGGTCGGATTTCATGTAATCATATACTAGCCGTGACGAATCGATCCTGATATTTTTCACAGGATCACTATCCTTTCTCCTGCGACCCAGTTCGAGTGCACTTACCACTGTTATGGCTTTGGCCTCACCTATTCCTTTGAATTGCTTGAGGTCATTTACATTGTACTTAGCGAGCGTGTGTAGGTTATTATTGGCATGATGAAGGATTTGCTTAGCCAGGTCTACGGCTGACAGATCACGCGTTCCACTGCCTAGCAAAATGGCCAGCAATTCAGCATCTGACAAGGAGGATTTTCCTTTGATAAGTAATTTCTCACGTGGCCGGTCTTCTTCTGCCCAACTTTTGATGGAAAGATATGAGGTGCCTTGTTCCATGATTCAGTCGTTTTATTTTGGACGACCAATATACAAAACCTACCTGAATACGCCAACTTTATGAGGGCAATGAATGGTGGTCATTATTATCGAATATCAAAAAAAAAGCCTGCATTGGTGAATGCAAGCCTTGATATTTAATTAAAAGCTGTTATTAAAGAGCCGATACTTGCTTGGTAAGGCTTGATTTAAGATTTGCAGCTTTATTTTTATGAATGATGTTCTTCTTAGCCAGTTTATCCAGCATGCTGGTCACTTGTTTCAAAAGTGCTTCTGCCTCAGTCTTATCAGTAGCCAATCGCAAACGCTTGATAAAAGTACGTGTAGTTTTATGCTGGTAACGGTTTCGCTCTTTTTTTGCACCGTTTGATCTGATTCTCTTTAATGCTGACTTATGATTTGCCATTTCCTGTTTTCCTGCTTTGTATTAAAAGGGACGCAAATTTAAAATTATATTTATTAAAAACAAAACATTGCCTCGGTATTACCAAAATATTTAACCAGACAGTTGCTTGGGCATGGAAGTGCTAAAAAAGTTGTTTACTTTTTTATTCTACGGTCATCTGTCTATTCAAGGATATATTAAAAGTAGCAGGTCGTCCAAGAAAAGATGGAAAGTGCAAAGGAGGCATCAAAGTGAATATGATGATTCATGCCACCGAACTAATGTTGTGTTTGGTCTGATTGACCAAAGGCAGTCTGCATGATCATACCTTTTTGAAGCATTTACATCTATCGGAAGGCACTTATGTGGTAATGGACACAGGAAATAACGACTACTATCAATATGCTAAATGGAATGATCAAGATATTTTTTATATCACTCACATGAAAAATAATGACGGTATAAATCTTAAGAAAAAATTGAACTTCCCGATTATAAAAGTTTTGCGTACTCAAAGATCTCATCTGTCAACAATGCCTATTTGAACACAGCAAATTTTGTAAGCCCGGAAATAATCAAGCAACTGCTCAATGTGGAAGTGCCACAAATGCTGTTACATGGACCAAAACATCAGGTTCACCGAGTGTAACACAATCGGGTAATACCGTATATTTCAATATGCCTTCTGGTTTATCTATAGATTTTAATATTAGTTCCTATTGCGGAGGATCAGGATTTACTTCAAGGACCGTGACTTTCTATCATTTTGGCTCTTTCCTAACCTATCC
>JBGSXH010000607.1:0-7820 GCA_041751515.1 Cyclobacteriaceae bacterium
CTATTCCTTCCTCCCGGAGTACAGGAGAAAGACAAAATACAGTCCGGCTATATCATGAAAACCGGCCCTGGCTATCCCATTCCTATGGCTGCTGAAGGAGACGAAGCTTGGAAAGCCGATGAAGAGAAAGTTAAATACATACCGCTGCAAGCCAGAGAAGGCGATTTGGCCATCTTTCTTCAAAATGGAGCCTTTGAAGTAATTTATGAAAATGAAAAGTACTTTATCGTTCCTCAGAGTTCTATCCTCATGTTGGAGCGAGAAGAAGACTTATTCGAGTGAAAATAGAAGCGCGTGCCACGCTTCTATTTTTTCATCAACATTGCAAATTCTTTTGCATGGTAGGTTAGAATGATATTGGCTCCCGCCCTTCTGATGCTTAAGAGCTTTTCCAGCATAGCACGTTCCCCATCGAGCCAGCCATTGGCCGCCGCCGCTTTTACCATTGCGTATTCCCCACTCACATTATATGCGGCGATGGGTATATCAAAATTATCATGCAGCAACTTAATGATATCAAGGTAGGCCAGGGCAGGCTTCACCATCAACATATCTGCACCTTCCTCATAGTCCAATGCGGCTTCCAGCAAAGCTTCCTTATGGTTGGCCGGATTCATTTGGTAGGTTTTTTTGTCACCATGTTTCGGTGCGGAGTCCAGGGCATCTCGGAAGGGATTGTAGAATGCACTGGCGTATTTGGCGGTGTATGACATAATAGACACATCCTGATGCCCGGCTTCATCCAGCGCTGTTCGGATACAGGCTACTCTACCGTCCATCATATCGGAGGGGCCTACAATATCGGCACCGGCTTCGGCCTGGGCTACTGCCATTTTTGCTAGTATTTCCAGGGTTTCATCATTGAGGATTTTACCATTTTCTACAAGGCCATCGTGGCCGTCGGAACTGTAAGGATCCATCGCCACATCGGTCATGATGCAGGCTTCTGGGAAATGCTTCTTTACTTCAGCGATAGCTTTGAGATAAAATGTGTCCGGATTACAGCTTTCTGTAGCATATTTATCCTTCTTATCATCAGCATATGCCGGAAAAATATCAAAAGTGCGCAAGCCAAGTTCAAGGCAGCTTTCGATTTCCTTCAAAATTAAATCTGTAGAATAACGGTATATACCTGGCATAGAAGCCACTTCTACCTTGTTTTTCTGTCCTTCGATTAAGAATAGAGGAAATATAAGTTGATTGACCGAAAGACTGGTTTCTGCTACCATATCGCGAAGTGCAGCTGATTTTCGGTTTCTTCTTGGTCTTCTTAGCATAGTTTGTTGAGCTTTGGGCAAAATTAGGAAGAAATTGTGTTCCTAAAAATTTATCTGTGCCTGCAATCTTAACAAACTTCCCTGCTGCCGGTTCACCGGCTGTAATGAATTTTCGAAAGTACGGTCTGATATGGTATACATGGCCACCAACTCAAAGTTACGATGCGGCTGCCATTCTACACCCAGTTCAGTTTCAATTACACGATGGCGTGTAGCATCCAGCTCATGCTTTTTTCCGCCTTCATAAAAATGATGTCGCACAAAAGGAATGAATAAATCTTTTCTGGTTTGCAGAAAATAAGTTGCCATAATATAGCCACCCCTGAGCGGGCTATCCTGTACATCCATCGTCTGCGGATTGAATTCTGGACCTCGTCCCAGGTTGTACTCTGCCTGCAAACCAAAAGGCTGGGGATACATGATAAAGCTGGCGCCATAACGATACTCCTCAAATTCTGTCTGCACATTGTCTCCAGTGGCTGTTCTGTTAATCACAAATTCACCCCGATACCCCTGTAGTGAAGCTTCAATGATCTGACCATTCGAAAATTCATACGGATAGGTTGCCCTGCCTACTACATGTACACTGTTATTGGCTTCCGGTTGGTTAGCTGTTTGACCGTTATAAACACCTACGCCGAGCACGCCATAATCACCAGAGCCTTTCAAACCTGATGAAACAAGTCTGTTAAAACGCCTTCGCACTTCAGTAGGTGCCCAATAAAAGAAAAGCCCAATATCGCGCTCATTGGCTATGGCACTGTTTAAACCGTCATTCCGATCCAGCGGAATTCTGTTTTGACTGGACTGGAGGTTCTCAAAACCAAAGGGTACTTTGCTTTGGCCAATTCTAAGGCGATACTCCAGCTTGCTGTCAAGCGCAAGATCAAAGTATGCATCCCTTATCTGCGCAAAATTATTACCTCCGGAGGCAAAGTCAGGTTGTATGTAAATGTAGACGCGCTCATGCACTGCACCATAAAACACCAACCGTATACGTCGGAAGAAAAAACCTCCGTTTTCACCCCAGGAGCGGTCGCACTGATCGCATCGTAGCTGTGGATTCGTTTCAAAAAGGCGGTTGTATCGAAGCTGGGCGTAGCCGCGTATACTGATTAATTCATGCCAGGATGGATCTTCCTTTTTTACCGAGGTGGTGTCTTCCACAGTATTGGAAGCGAAGGACATGATAGCACTTAATAAAAAGACAGTTAATAGAATCGTTTTTTGCACGCTAATATTTAGTAATGATTAACTAATTATTTTCTCAGTGCAAAAATTGCAATATCATTTTGATTTATGATTAATCATAAATTAACATATCATTAAGTTAACGCCTATAAGTTAAATTATACTAATAGTTTTTACCTATAGATATTCACGTTTAGTGCCCACCAATCAATTTAACGAACCTTAAGTTCATTTTAAGCTCTTAACATTACGGTAACATTGATAATATACTTTCATATACACCGAGGGAGAGTTGCATCTGATTGACCGTACTTAACTTTTCAAGCGTAATGTGGTTTATAGCCGTACATTTACATTGGTTCAGGAAAAATTGGCTATGCTAAGAACATTACTCATAATTGCAATTTTGTCTCCTTCAATGCTTTTGGCCCAGACAACCCATCATCTTGGCATTGGCATAAGCTACTCTGATTTATCCCTGGGCGAGCGCTATGTCAGCCAAACGAGCCCTGCTGCCATAAGCGCATTGAGTTCAGGCAATATCAATTTTCGCTTGCAGTATGGTATTGACTTTCTATTATCTCCCAAAACAAAGCATCAGGAAAAATTAGCCTACACGCTCAGAACGGGCTTAGGAGTAAAAAATGAGCGGAGCTTATTCAAGGATGTGCAGGGGGCTTATTATGATTTTTCTCAAAGCATTCTGCAATTACCAATTGTACTGACAGCCACTAATTTTAATCTGACTAGTGGTAAGTCCATCAGTATAGGCGTCGGACCTTATTTTAACACGGCATTATTCAGCCGCATGCGCTTGGTGGATGGACAAGGTATGTTTGATGAGATCAACGCTTTTCAATTCGGCAAGCAGCTAAAATCCGGATGGTTGCTAGAACTGAGCTATAATTTCTATGATACCAATGATAAATTAAACCAACTACTTTTTCGCTATGAGACAGATATACCCCGCCTGAGTGCTGGCAGTGCCAATGGCAGTCCACCGCTTTTGCCTGCTTTCTACCATATCGCTATCATTTATTGCTATCAGTTATAATAAAAGGCCTGTAATTCAAACATTACAGGCCTTTTTAATTTGAGTATCAATTCTCTACTTATTGAAGTTAATGATGGTATTTTCGATAATATCGCAGCATTCATGCAGCTGTTCTTCCGTCATGACCAGGGGAGGTGCAAATCGAATAATATTACCATGCGTTGGCTTTGCCAGCAAACCATTATCTCTGAGCGCAAGACAAATGTCCCATGCGGTAGAGCTTTCCTGACTGTCATTGATGACGATGGCACAAAGCAACCCCTTTCCTCTCACCAGCTTTACCAATGAGCACTTTTCCACTAAGGCCTGCA
The DNA here is from genome assembly GCA_041751515.1 of Cyclobacteriaceae bacterium. Lineage (GTDB taxonomy): Bacteria > Bacteroidota > Bacteroidia > Cytophagales > Cyclobacteriaceae > JBGSXH01. The sequence continues at coordinate 3,834 of JBGSXH010000607.1, forward strand.
TTCTTTTGGTAAATACTTTGCCGAGCTTTCTGGCATTTTGAGAAAGTTTTTCGTCATAAATGACGTTCAAAGCGGCAATGGCCACTTTTGCTCCAAGAGGGTTGCCTCCGAAAGTAGAGCCATGTTGTCCCGGCTTTATCACATTCATGATGCCATTGTCTGCCAGCACTGCCGAAACAGGAAACACGCCTCCACTAATTGCTTTACCAAGGATGAGAATGTCTGGCTTCACATAGGTTTCCTGTCTTTCGCATTTTGCCTCACAGCTACAGTCCCCACAGCAGGCAAGCAAACTTCCGGTGCGGGCAATACCTGTCTGCACTTCGTCTGCCAGCAATAGCACATCATGTTGATGACATAGCGCTGCACACTCTTTCATATAATCAGTATCCGGCACTTTAACACCAGCTTCGCCTTGAATAGGTTCCACCATGAAGCCCGCTATATTTGCTTCCTCCTCTAAAACCGTCTTCAACGCATCCACATCATTGAAAGGAATTCGTATAAACCCCGGGGTATATGGACCAAAGTTTTTAGATGCTCCTTTATCGTCACTGAATGAGATAATAGTAGTCGTACGGCCATGAAAATTTTCATTACAAACGATAATTTTAGCTTCGTTCTCCGGTATGCCTTTTTCTTCATAGGCCCACTTCCTACAAATTTTTATTGCAGTCTCTACCGCTTCAGCACCTGTATTCATGGGTAAAACCTTATCGAAGCCAAAAAATGCAGTTATAAACTGCTCATATGGACCCAATACGTCATTATAGAATGCCCGTGAGGTAAGGGTGAGTGTTTGGGCCTGCTCGTACAGGGCACTTACAATTTTAGGGTGACAATGCCCCTGGTTTACCGCAGAGTATGCGGATAGAAAATCAAAATACCGCTTTCCTTCCACATCCCACAGGTATACGCCTTCACCTTTTGACAATACTACTGGCAACGGATGATAATTGTGTGCTCCGTGTTTATCTTCAAGCGCAATGGCATCTTCGCTACGGCTAATTTCTTTAATCATACGATGTGATATTTTCTTTATGAACTATTTTTTACTTCTTCGCCTTTCCAAATCTAGTAAATTTGTTTTTGCTAAAGAAATATGTGGCAGGTTTTGAAAAAAAAGAAGCAGATAAGCCCTAAAGAAGGCGATTACTATTTTAATTCGGATGGGCTAATGGTTTTTACTGCCCAGTACCATTTGCGCAGAGGCTATTGCTGCAATAATAAATGTCGGCATTGTCCCTATGGAAACGCTAGCCCTAAATAATCTTTATACTAAATTTTGCAGTTTAGAAATAAATAGTGATATTTGCAGACTAATTCAAAAAACAGAAGAGATTTCAGTACATATTATAATACACCATGGCTAGAGTTTGTCAAATCACAGGAAAAAGACCAAGATCGGGTAACAACGTATCGCACGCCAACAATAAAACTAAGCGTAAATTTTATCCAAATTTGCATAAGAAGAGATTTTATCTTGCAGATGAAGATATCTGGATCACCCTTAAAGTATCTACTTCTGCATTAAGAACCATCAACAAAAATGGACTTAAGGCGGTGTTGAAAAAGGCTCAGGCGCAAGGAAACATTGTACTGTAGTCGTTTTATAAGAGGTTAAAAAATTTCAATATATAAAAGCTTAGAGTAATGGCTAAAAAAGGAAACAGAGTACAGGTGATCCTTGAGTGCACAGAGCACAAAGAGAGTGGCCAGCCAGGCACTTCCAGGTATATCACTACCAAGAATCGTAAGAATACTACAGAAAGGTTAGAACTGAAGAAGTTCAATCCAGTTTTGAGAAAATATACTGTTCACAAAGAAATTAAATAGTTATGGCTAAGAAAGTTGTTGCACAGCTGAAGAAAGAAGGTGGAAGAAACTTCGCCAAAGTAATTAGAGCTATCAAGTCTGAGAAAACAGGTGCTTATAGCTTTAAAGAAGAAATGGTACCTTTAGATCAGGTGCAGTCTCTGGTTTCAGAGCAAAAATAAGCACAAGCACCGATATTAATATTTGATAAAAAGTCCCATTGAATGGGACTTTTTTGTTATATTTTGGCTTCATTACTACACTAACACTGCTATGGGCATGTTTGGCTTATTTTCCAAAGACAAAAAAGAATCGCTCGACAAGGGCCTAGAAAAATCCAAAACAAATTTTTTCTCTAAACTAGGTAAAGCCGTAGTCGGCAAGAACAAAGTTGATGAAGATGTTCTGGATGAATTGGAGGAAATCCTCATCACATCAGATGTAGGAGTAGCTACAACCATCAAAATTATCAACAGGATAGAAGACCGAGTTGCCCGCGACAAATACGTCAGCGTCGCCGAACTGGACGTCATCCTTCGTGAAGAAATTGCTGCCCTTCTGTCAGAAAACAATTCTGAAGACCTGGTGGATTTTTATGTGCCTGAGCAGTTTAGGCCCTACGTAATTATGGTAGTGGGCGTGAATGGTGTCGGAAAAACCACCACCATTGGCAAGTTGGCCACACAATTTAAAAGTAAAGGAAAAAAGGTAGTCCTTGGCGCTGCAGACACCTTTCGCGCTGCTGCTGTCGATCAGCTTATTCTATGGGGAGAACGCGTTGGCGTACCAGTCGTATCTCATGGAATGAACACCGACCCGGCATCTGTGGCTTATGATGCCGTTAGAGAAGGTATTGAGCAAAATGCAGATGTTGTTATTATAGATACTGCAGGGCGTTTACATACCAAGGTGAACCTCATGAATGAGCTTTCAAAAATTAAGCGTGTCGTACAGAAATTTGTCCCGGAAGCCCCTCATGAGGTTTTGTTGGTGCTGGATGGTTCTACCGGACAGAATGCCTTCATTCAGGCAACAGAATTTACCAAAGCCACTGAAGTTACCGCATTGGCAATTACCAAGCTCGATGGCACAGCCAAAGGTGGCGTGGTCATCGGCATCAGCGATCAATTTAAAATTCCTGTAAAATACATTGGTGTTGGTGAAAAGGCTACCGACCTGCAGGTATTCAATAAAGTAGAATTTGTTGATAGCCTGTTTAATAAAATATAGTGTGCAGCAACACTGTCATTAGAAAGATCGGCCATACGTAGTATAGCTATCATAATGCATTACTATATTCTTCTACCTCTACATTATAATTATATTATTTTAGTGGATACGGCAGTCTGTAATAGACATGGTAATGAAAACTCAAACCAGCCCCGTCACGCAGCCCATAACCGGGAATGGCATAGCTGTCCAGCATTTCTTCACCGGAAGTGCTGATGCCAAATTTGTAGCGGATGGTATAACCCAGAAAAAACTGATTCCAAACCAATACTTTCAGACCGGTTACCACTTCAAACCAGCCGGCTCGAATACCTCTCTCACTATAGCTGTATGGCCTGTCACCATAAAATTCGAAGGTACTTCCATCCGGATTGCGGTAAGCAGCAGGCGTAGGATCTCTAAAAATTCCATCAGTCTCAGAAGCAAACTGCCCGAACGCATACCGCAAACCAATAAAGAACGCAGCATTTGTCGGGTCGGTATGCATGAAGTTCATATCCGGACCCACTCTGAAGTAGCTGCCGCTGTATTCATATCGTAGGTCTTCTCCAGTAAAGCTGCGCTGAGCAAACCCATAGTCTACATTAAATAGATACTTATGAATGGCGATATCTGCATTCAGTTCGTATTGAAAGCGATTTTCCTCAAGAAAATTTAGCAAGACAGGTGCCAGATCAGCGCCAATGCGAATGCCTTTCGGCACAAAGTTGGGTGCTGCCAAAGTATCTTCAGGATTTATCGGCTCGTTCATCTGTGCTACCCCACTGAACTGAAGACAGGTCAACAGTAGAACACTACTGAAAATAAATCGCCACATTGATAGAATCATTAGCCAGTATATTGGTTCGCAATACTTCTGCTTCAAAAGCAAATGTATTTCTGAGTATTTGAAGATTGCTATATCTATTCACAAAGCCACAGTCAACGTGTTCGAAATACATC
>JBGSXH010000608.1:0-3740 GCA_041751515.1 Cyclobacteriaceae bacterium
GCAAAAAAGTTGACAGAGTCAAAAACTTTGGCTTCAAAAGTGACATAGCTGAAATTTTCTGAATGAATATTTTTCAATTCTTCAGAAGGAAATGATTTAAAGTACTGCTCTCTCTTATTCAGGAAGTCATCATTTGATACAGTGGTTGCTGCACCTGATCCATAAGTGATGGACAATAATTTACCCCCTGGAATGAATAAAATATCTCCTTCTTCTACCTTTTCCTTTTCCTTACCAAACTTTACTTCACCCTTATTAAGAATGAAAATTGTGTTTTCTACATCGTAAAGATTTTCAACTGCCAGTGGCTGAAGAATTTCTATATTGTTTGCTTTTATGAATCGTACGCCCAGAGATTCAATAATCTTATTATAATCTTCCATTAGCTGATGTTATGATGTGAAAGTGAGTATTAGGACAAATTTAATACCAAATTAAATTATTTCCTAATAACTTAAGTGTTATTTGTGTTTATAAAATACTAACTCTTAAATAAGTGAATTATTATTTTAAAAGTTCTCTGGAAATTACAATTTTTTGAATTTCTGATGTCCCTTCGTAAATCTGCGTAATTTTGGCGTCACGCATAAGCCTTTCTACATGGTATTCTTTTACAAATCCATAACCTCCGTGTATTTGGACTGCTTCTGTAGTAACATCCATGGCTACTTTAGAAGCATATAATTTGGCCATAGCGCTGGCTTTTCCAAAGTCTAAATTATCATCTTTCAGTTTTGCAGCTTTCAAGCATAAAAGGCGCGCAGCTTCAATTTCGGTAGCCATATCAGCCAGTTTGAACTGAATTGCCTGATGGTTGGATATTGCAGTTCCGAAAGCCTTTCTTTCTTTGGAGTATTGCAAAGCCAATTCATAGGCGCCAGAGGCAATACCTAAAGCCTGCGCGGCAATACCTATACGCCCACCACTTAAAGTGGCCATGGCAAATTTAAAACCGAAACCATCTTCACCAATTCTATTTTCTTTAGGCACTTTGACGTCGGTAAACATCAGGGAGTGAGTATCTGAACCTCTGATGCCAAGTTTATTTTCCTTCTTACCAACAACAAAACCATCCATGTCTTTTTCAACAATAAGCGCATTGATGCCGCGATGCCCTTTTTCAGTATCTGTCTGAGCAATCACTAAATATATTGAAGCACTATTCCCATTGGTAATCCAGTTTTTGGTACCATTCAAAAGATAATAGTCACCCATATCTTCTGCAGTTGTTTTTTGGGAAGTAGCATCTGAACCCGCTTCAGGCTCACTAAGGCAAAACGCACCAATGATTTCGCCAGAAGCTAGTCTTGTGAGGTATTTTTTCTTTTGTTCCTCAGAACCGTATTTGTCAAGCCCCCAGCACACCAGGGAGTTATTTACTGACATAGCAACGGAAGCGGAAGCGTCTATCTTTGAAATTTCTTCCATTGCAAGAACATAGGAAACAGTGTCCATACCTCCGCCATTATAGTTCGGGTCAACCATCATTCCCATGAACCCTAGTTCACCCATTTTTTTGACTTGTTCTGCGGGAAAACGTTGCTCTTCATCTCTGTCGATAACGCCAGGCAGTAAATCGTTTATAGCAAAATCTCTGGCGGCATCTCTTACAGCAACCTGTTCTTCCGTTAGTTCAAAATTCATAAATATTTAAATTTTTATATTCGAATTGCAATTTAATAAAAACATTTTAAAAATGACATATTTGAAAAATTCAATTAGTCTCTTCCACCTAAAAGCATGGACACGTAGTACATAAGTGTCACTAAGGAACCAATAGCAGCAACTACGTAGGTCATCGCTGCCCATTTCAAAGCATCTTTGGCCATATCGTATTCTTGGCTAGTTACAACATTACGATCGTTGATCCAGGCCAGCGCGCGCTTGGATGCATCAAACTCTACTGGTAAAGTGATAACGGAGAATAAAGTCAAAACTCCATAACATGCGATAATTGCATAGATTATACCCTCATAAGGGAGACCCATGAATGCTGCACCACCAAAAATAGCAACCATCACCACGATGTTCAATATTTTTGCGCTGGCGTTTTGAATAGGCACTAAAGCAGAGCGCAGCTTCAGGAAGCTGTATGCTGTAGCATGTTGCACCGCATGACCACATTCATGAGTAGCTACTGCTACTGCGGCGGCATTTCTTCCATAATACACGGCTTCGCTTAAGTTGATAGTTTTGTTGCCGGGGTTATAATGGTCACTCAATTCGCCTTGCGTGGGCAGCACCTCGACATCCAGAATATTGTTTTCCCGCAGCATCAGTTTTGCTGCTTCTGCGCCGGTCAAATTGGCGGTAAGTTGTATCTGAGCATACTTCTTAAACTTGCTTTTTAGTTTTGAACTCACAGCCCAACTGATGGCCATAAATGCAATACCAATGATAATGATCATACGTTTTGTCTATTTTAAGTTAATAATCTTTTCTATGATTGTACTTGAAGAGTAACCTTCTATGAGTGGAATAGTGGACACTTTTCCACCCATTTCCATTACGTATTCAGCACCAACAATGTTCTCCACATTATAATCATTTCCTTTCACCAGTATATCCGGAGCCACTTTCCGTATAAGTGCTTCTGGCGTATCTTCTTCAAAGGCAACAATAGCATCTGTGAATGACAGCGCAGCAAGCATGCGCGCCCTCGCATATTCAGCATTAATTGGCCGGGTTTCACCCTTTAATCTTTTGACTGAATTATCAGTATTTATACCAATAATTAGTTTATCACCCAATGACCTGGCTTTTTCAAGGTAATCAATATGCCCCAAGTGAAGTATATCAAAACAACCATTGGTAAATACGATCCGCTGCTTTGTAGCCCGCCATTGTTTAAGCAGTACAGATAGCGACTCTAAATCAACTATTTTGGACTGAGTGCTCATATTCGGCTTTTGCAAATGAATTCCTCTTGGCAACAAGCATGGAAATTACCAGGCTTGCACCACCAATCAATAAAATAGAAAGTGTTTGGGAGGTATGCAGAACGGTGGCAAATAATACTCCGTCGGCTTCTTTGATACCATATAAGATAAGTACTCCGCTTACCATAGCATGGAATGTGCCAATGCCACCTTGCACCGGTGCTGCCATTCCCAGGCCACCCATAACCAAAATAGCCATACCAGCCCAAATGCCTAAGCCCGACGTTTCTGGCAAAGCAAAGAATACCACGTAGGACATGAGGTAGTACATAAACCAAATTACAAACGTAGCTATCCAAAAAGGAGCCTGCTTTTCCATATTCTTAATACTTATAAGGCCAGCAACCATTTGTCTTAAGAAATGTCTTACTTTTAAGTAAAAGGCATTCCTTCGAATTTGCGTCTTATACGTTCTTGCTATTAGGTAACCTATTACAATCATCAGTAGAAAGATACCTCCAGCGACGTAAACCATAAACAAACTACTTCCTAACTGCGCTGTTTTGCTTTCGAACATTCCGGTAAAGAAAGATGAAAGCCTGTTGAATTCCACCAGAAATGTAATGCCTAAAAGCAATAAAAGGCTAAAGAGGTCAATAATACGTTCCGCAACCACGGTTCCCAAGGAAGTCGTTACAGGCACATCATCCGTTTTCTTGAGAACAGCACATCTGCTTACTTCGCCCATGCGGGGCATTAGTAGATTGGAAAAATACCCAACCATTAGCGCTAAAAGTGTACGAGCTGCAGAGGGTTTGTAGCCTGTTGTATATAACAACAAATTCCATCTGTAAGCACGCG
>JBGSXH010000609.1:0-4265 GCA_041751515.1 Cyclobacteriaceae bacterium
AGTTCATGTATTTATCGAAGAGCAGGAAAACTCAAATGGACAATTAGTACTTTCGCGCAGAAAGGCCAAAATCGTTAGCGCCTGGGAAAACATTCAAGGTGCATATGATAACGATGAGGTTATTGAAGGTGTTGTTAAAAGAAGGACCAAAGGTGGTCTTATTGTTGATATTTATGGCGTTGAGGCATTCTTGCCTGGTTCACAAATTGATGTGAAGCCTATTCGCGACTTCGATGTTTTCGTCAACAGAAAAATGGAAGTGAAAGTGGTGAAAATCAACCACGCGAACGACAACGTAGTAGTTTCTCATAAAGTACTGATTGAAAAAGATCTAGAGAAACAGAAAGCTGAAATCCTCAACAACCTTGAAAAAGGGCAAGTATTGGAAGGTGTTATTAAGAACATGACCAACTTCGGTGTATTTATTGACCTTGGTGGTGTCGATGGTTTATTGCACATTACTGATATCTCTTGGGGTAGAATTAATCATCCGGAAGAGGTATTGAACCTTGACGAAAAAGTGAATGTCGTTGTACTTGACTTTGATGATGATAAGAAGAGAATTTCTTTGGGTATGAAGCAGCTTACGCCGCATCCTTGGGATTCACTTTCTGAAGACATGCAGGTGGGTTCTAAAGTGAAAGGTAAAATCGTAAACGTTGCAGATTACGGTGCTTTCCTTGAAATTATGCCTGGTGTGGAAGGTCTTATTCACGTTTCTGAAATGTCATGGTCTCAGCACTTGAGAAATCCTCAGGACTTCATCAAAATTGGTGACTTGTTAGAAGCTGTTGTGATCACCTTAGATAGAGATGATAGAAAAATGTCTCTTGGTATTAAGCAACTTACTGAAGATCCATGGACTAAGCAGGATGTGCTTACTAAGTATGCTATCGGAACGAAACATACTGGTATCGTGCGTAACCTTACTAATTTCGGTTTGTTTATTGAACTAGAAGAAGGTATAGATGGTCTGGTACACGTTTCTGATCTTTCCTGGACGAAGAAAATCAAGCATCCATCAGAGTTTGTAAAAGTCAGTGATGAGCTTGAAGTACAGGTACTGGAGCTGGATGTTGATAATCGCAGACTTGCCCTTGGTCATAAGCAATTGGAAGAAAATCCTTGGGATACCTTCGAAACTGTATTTACTGAAGATTCTGTACATAAATGTACTGTCATCAGTAAAAACGATAAAGGTGCTATCCTGGAGCTACCATATGGCATTGAAGGGTTTGCCAGCAATAAGCATATCGTAAAAGATGATGCAAGCAATGCAGAAGTTGGAGATACTTTAGAGTTTAAAGTTTTAGAATTTTCAAAAGACGATAAGCGCATAGTATTATCCCATACACATACGCACAGTGAGGTTGCTGATGATAGAAAGAAAAAGAAGAAAGCTGCGCCAGCTTCTAGCGGTAGCGGAGCTGCTAAAGGACAACCATCGAAAGAGGAGAAATCTACTTTAGGTGATCTTGAAGCACTTTCTGCCTTGAAAGAGCAAATGGAAGACAATAAGAAGGACAAGTCCGACAAGGACGATAAATAATTCTTTTTAAATAAATCTCAAAAAAAGGGTGGCTTTGTCCACCCTTTTTTGTTTTGTAGGGTTATATACCCTGGCGATATTAAACACTGCTGTCAATCCAGCTTCAAAAGTTGCCCAAACCGGCATTTCTATTTTTTATTTATGAAAAAGTATACTTTACTTTCATTACTTTTTTTGCTCATTAATATTAATGCGCAAGCCCAGGACGATATTACAGATGAGAAGACCTCAGATAGGTATGTTGAAGATTATCGCGAACTAACATCGCTGCGGCTGTACTCTGCTTACAAATATCAAACATTTGCGCTATCTAATGTACTCGGTGATAAGGTGCGGTTTCTACCAGCCAATCAGCCTGCAGTCGGTATTGGTATAACCAGAAAGTGGTTCGTACTGGATCTTGGTTTGGTTATTCCCACAGGCACCTCTTTTGATGAGCAGTACGGCAACACCGTACGCATAGATGTGGTAAGTGATCTGTTTCTTGAAGAGCATGTTATTAATATAGGTGCTCAGCTTTATCAGGGCTTTTTCCAACCAGACTTTCCAGTTGATGCGCTGAGCATAGAAGACGTAGTTTATGGGCAACGCAGTGACGCGAGAACATTTGCGCTTACCCTCAACCATAACTATGTTTTTAATCATGATAAATTTTCTTTTCGTTCTGCATTTATTGGTGATAGCAGACAAAAAGTAAGTGCAGGTAGCCCCTTGCTAGGGATTTATTTTGCGCACTTTAATGTCAGAGCCAATGGCAGTATGATTCCCGACAACCCCTCTCTGGAATTTAGTGATGATATGCAATTACAGGGTTTCAACACTATCAATATGGGCATTAACGGAGGGTATGCATACACTTATGTATTTCAGAAGTACTTTTATGTATCCGCAGCCGCCATGCCCGGTATTGGTGCTATGATGGGTGATTACAATCCTGAAGGAGGCGAGTGGTATCGTAATCGTGGATTTATTGATTTTGCTTGGAAAATAGGGGGTATGGCTGCTATAGGTTATAATCATCCAGACTATTATATGATCTTGTCTCAATCTTTCCAGCAATATTATAATTTCATTAGCGACGAAGGAAGAAATGAATTTGGTAATGGTAGAATTAAGCTAGCCATTGGTTATCGCTTAAAATAATGGCATTTTGATTTGAGCTTGAGAAATAAAATTATACCTTTGCATTCCAATCAAGTAACGGTCGCGTGGCCGAGTGGCTAGGCAGAGGTCTGCAAAACCTTTTACAGCGGTTCGAATCCGCTCGCGACCTCGGTAAAAAGGAGCTCTGTTAAAGAGCTCCTTTTGTTGTTAATAGCTGCACCGTAAAAGTTCTCTCCAATTTTATTTATAACATTTCTAAATTAGCCAAAAAGGGCGTTTCCTTGCTCAATTATATATTGTAATTCAATCTTATGCCGTAATTTCGGGTTCTGAAAGGCAAAGGATGCCTTAAATAGAAGTTGAAATATATTTGAAAAAAAACGAGGGCGTAGTACATTTGTGCGAGTCTTCAGGGATTTTGAATCTATAATACATTTAAACAGATTATAAAGATGTTGATAAAGCATTCATTTGCGCGCCTGGCGTTGGTTTTGTTTTTAGCTTGTCCGGTTTTTTTCCTTGCGATACCCAACAGTGTTTATGCTCAGGAGGAACAACAAACACCTGTGGAAGCAGAAGAAGGAAATGAAGATGTTCAGGAGCAGGAAGAGGCCGATGCTGGTTCTGCTGCAGCTGGGGATCTTCCTCAGGACGATGCGCTGATAAGTCAGGGACAATCACTATTCAGTCAAAACTGTACAGTATGTCATGCCCTTGATAAGAAAGTTGTAGGTCCGGCATTGAAAGATGTACACAAAAGAAGAGACCTAGACTGGCTCATTGGTTTCATAAGGAATTCGCAGAAAGTAATTCAAAGTGGCGATGAGTACGCTGTGAAATTGTATAACGAGTACAACAAACTCGAAATGCCAGCTTTTGATTTTTCTGATGAGGAAATAACTTCAATAGTAGCCTATCTGGCAGACGCCTCTGATGCGCCTGCGGTTACTGCCGATGCAGGTGGTGATGCGGTAGCTGGAGAAGGGCAGGTGGCTGCTGGTGACGGTGTGCCATCTCATTACCTGACCGCCATTCTTGTATTGCTTGTAGTGGTGCTAGCTTTGATATTGCTGGTTTTAGTGCTCATTATTACCATCCTAAACAAGTATATCAACCAAAAAACAGATCTTGACGAAGAGGACAGGGAATACCTGGATCAAAGATTTGATGTAATGGCTGTTGTAAAAAGTAAACCATTCATTGGCATCGTCTCGTTTGTATTTCTTGCGCTGGTCTTAAAGCTTGTTGTGGATGGTTTATTTACCATTGGTATCCAGGAAGGCTATGCACCTAAGCAACCTATTGCTTTCTCCCACAAATTGCACGCAGGACAGTATGAGATTGACTGTAACTATTGCCATACGGGAGTCAGAATTAGTAAGTCTGCCAATATTCCTTCTTTAAATATCTGTATGAATTGCCACGTGGAAATTAAGCAGGAGTCTCCTGAAATTGCTAAGATTTACCGTGCCCTGGACTATGATCCTGAAAATAGAGAGTACGGAACCAACCAAAAGCCAATAGAGTGGGTGAGAATTCACAATTTACCGGATTTGGCTTATTTCAATCATGCGCAGCATGTTGAGGTAGGAAACATCGAATGTCAGACCTG
>JBGSXH010000610.1:0-1869 GCA_041751515.1 Cyclobacteriaceae bacterium
TATTTGACGAGGCAACAGCGTAAACCTTTAGGAGTTTTTAATTGAACTAAATAGCCAAAGGTGTCGACTAAAAAACGCCCTATTCATGCAAGTAAAATTCAAAAGAAATCGTTGGACTTAATAAAATAGGCTAGTTTTACCGCAATAACTTACTTATTAAAGCTTTTCTCGAGCACAGGTTTAAAGCCTTATTAATACTGCCGAAGACATAAACTGCATACAAACAAATATGATTAAAGAAAAAATTTCTCTTTCCCAGCTCGAACAATACCTCGCCAAAGCTGCGTGGATTCTCAAAGGACCGGTGGATGCTTCTGATTTTAAGGTGTATATATTCCCGTTACTGTTCTTCAAAAGAATTTCTGATGTCTACGATGAAGAGTACCGGATGGCATTGCAGGAGTCAGAGGGAGATACGGAATATGCGGCGCTTCCCGAGTTTCACCGGTTTGTGATTCCGGAGGGTTCGCATTGGAAAGATGTGAGGGAGACGGCCACCAATGTGGGGCTTGCAATTGAGCAGGCTTTGCGTGGTATAGAAAAAGCGAATCAACAATATTTGTATGGCATTTTTGGAGATGCGCAGTGGAGTAATAAGAACAAGCTTTCAGACCCCCTGCTGATCAATTTGATTGAACACTTCTCGCAATATGATCTGTCGAATAGCAATGTCGATGCCGATTTGCTCGGACAGTCTTACGAATACCTGATCAAGCATTTTGCGGACCTCACCAACAAAAAAGCAGGTGAATTTTACACCCCTCGTTCAGTCGTGCATCTGCTGGGCTTGGTCCTCGACCCACACGAAGGGGAAACAATTTACGATCCTGCCTGTGGCACAGGAGGGATGTTGTTGGAGTGTGTAGATCATCTTAAGCACAACAATGAAGACTATCGTACGCTAAAACTCTTCGGCCAGGAAAAGAATCTTACCTCCAGTTCCATTGCTAGGATGAACATGTTCCTGCATGGCATTGAAGACTTTCAAATTTTCAGAGGTGATACACTAAGAAATCCGGCTTTTTTTGAAGCGGATGGTTTAAAAACTTTTGATTGTGTAATCGCAAATCCTCCTTTTTCATTAAAAGAATGGGGTGCCGAAAATTGGGCTAACGACCCCTTCGGCAGAAATATCGCAGGTGTTCCTCCTAAAGGTAATGGCGATATGGCATGGGTGCAGCATATGATTAAATCCATGAACAGCACCGGTCGCATGACAGTCGTATTGCCCCATGGCGCTTTGTTCCGGAAAGGCGCTGAAGGACGCATACGGGAAGCCATAATTAAGCAGGACATGCTGGAAGCCGTCATTGGTTTAGGACCTAATATTTTCTACGGTACGCAGCTAGCTGCCTGTGTCATGGTCTTTAAACAAAACAAGGCTATTGATAAAAAAGGCAAAGTGCTCTTTATAGATGCTTCGGCTCAGGTGCGGGTAGGCAGAGCACAAAACTTTCTGGAGCCGCAGCATGTCACTCAGATATTTAACTGGTACAAAGCTTTTACTGATGTAGAGAATTATGTAAAAGTGACTTCGCTTGATGATCTGAAAGAAAATGATTTCAACCTGAACATTCCGCTGTATGTGGAGAAGATCATTGAAGACAATTTACCAAGTGTGGAAGAAGCACTTGCGGACTTAAAAGACGCCTGGGAGGCAAGCCAGAAAGCAGAGGACAGGTTTAAAACCATCTTAAATAAATATATAGTATGAATTCGCACTTAAATATTTTTAATTCATACACTAAGACTAATAGGCAATATCAACTTGAAAATGACTTGACGAGGGCCCTGGCTATTTGTTTGCAAGAGAATAGCTTATTTTTTAGTGACGTCCTTAAGGAAATTTTCGGTCAAACACCCTATTTC
>JBGSXH010000611.1:0-10837 GCA_041751515.1 Cyclobacteriaceae bacterium
TTAATCTTCCTGATTCTAATATTTCTGCACCTTCTCTTACAGAAAAGGATGAGCAAGATCTTTACTTCGGTTTAGAAAACGATGTAGAATGGATTGCACTGTCTTTTGTAAGAGCTGCCAAAGATGTTGTGGCACTGAAGGATATCATTAAATCAAAAGGAAAAAGCTCCAAGGTAATTTCTAAAATTGAAAAACCTGAGGCGATGCGCAATATTGACGCCATTATAGAAGAGTCTGACGGCATAATGGTCGCTCGTGGTGACCTTGGTGTTGAAATTGTCATGGAAGAAGTGCCGATGGCGCAAAAGCTTATCGTTGAAAAGTGTAATAAGGCCTATAAGCCTGTTATTATTGCTACGCAGATGATGGAAAGCATGATTGAGAATCCTAGGCCTACAAGGGCTGAAACCAATGATATTGCCAATGCAGTACTCGATGGCGCGGATGCATTGATGCTTTCTGCTGAGACTGCTGCTGGGAAACATCCGGTGCAGGTCATTAAAAGCATGACGAGAACTATTCGTTATGTTGAAGAGACTTCAGAGCTTATTTACAATAAGTACAAAGTTGGGAATGCCGATTCTCAGACTTTTTATAGTGACCAGCTCGTCTCCACAGCTTGTCGGCTTGCCATGGAAACTGAAGCAAAGGCGATTGTGGGTATGACAAAAAGTGGTTATACAGCATTCAGAATCTCTGGACACAGACCTAAAGCTGGCATTTTTATATTTACAGAGAACAAGCCATTGCTAAATACATTTAGCCTTTTATGGGGAGTTAGAGGACTATACTACGATAAAATGGTGTCTACTGACGACACCTTCAATGATATTGAAATGATGTTGAAAGAGCAAGGATTCATTGAGAAGGGTGACATCTTTATTACTACCGCAAGTATGCCTATTCATCAGAAAAAGCGTACCAATATGCTAAAACTCAATGTAGTCGACTAGAGGTATATGTTATTCCTATGTTTTTGGAAAAGGATTGTCTTTTTAGGCAATCCTTTTTTATTTGCTTGGTTTTACCTGAATGACGGTTTCTTTGTCCACTTTCACTTGTCCTGGCAAAGCGCCTTTGGGTTTGCGAATGTACTTTTTATAAGTATACATCACCGGACAGAGGCTATCAGTTTTTCCCTTGCTATAATACGCTGCTAGTGATGCAGCTTTTTCAATAACCGTCTTAGGGAAAGGCTTTCCTGCCTTGTCTTTTAATAATACATGAGAGCCGGCCACGCCTTTGGCATGAAACCAAAGGTCATTCTTTTTGGCAAAAGTTTTCAACAATTCGTCATTCGCGCGTGCATTTTTTCCGATCCAGATACTAAAACCTTCGTAAAGGTGAGAGTAATAGGGGAGTACTTCTTCTTTTGCCTGCTGTAGTTTCTGAAGACCGTTTTCAGCAGCATATTTTCTTAAAGCCTTCACTGAATTGATTGCTGCTATGGTTTCCAAATGGTCACTTAAGACATGCACCAAATCTGCTTTTTCATTTGCATTCTCCTGAAGTATGGTACGCTCTTTTTTCTGATTTTTGCCTTTTCGATAGTATTGTGCTGCATTATCCTGAGGACTGAGTGTTGGTTTGAGCTTAATAACTATAGACTCATTGGTGAAGAAGTTAAACAGCTCGGCTTCCTTAGCCCCTTTTTTAAGCAGATGCATATTAGCCATAATGATGTCTGCCAGCTGCTCAGGCCGTGCTGCATTTTCAAGCTCCTTTAATTTGTTGAGGTTTTTATCTATATACTGTTCGCCTTGTTTTATCCTTTTTTGTAACAAGCGTACGAAGACCAATTTCTCCTTATCGAGTGTGAAATCTAAAATATAAGTGTAGAAAAAGGTGGTAACAGCCTGTATTGGATCCGTTTCTGTGCTCAAAATTTCCCCTGCTGGGAGCATGGAAAGGTGTAAATTTTCCTTCAGCTTAATGACATAATATGATTCACCTTCAACCAGGTCTTTGTAAAAAGAGGCAATTTTCTCAAAATTCTCAGATGTATTACCCTCAGTAAGTTGCGGTTTAATATGTTGTCTTAAAAAAGGCCCCATAAAAGGCATAAAATTCTGTAAACTTCCCTTATTCTCCTCTAAAGAAGCCTTCGTGAGCTTAAAGTTTTTCTCCAAACTATCGGGTTTTACTTCCCAATCATTTTGAAGTTTGTTCTTGAACAAGGCCATAACCTCTCTTTCCTTGAGAAGCAAAATATTTGCTCTGTTGCCATGCATCTTGAAAAGTAGTTGATAGTCCTTTTCAAAAGTTATCAAAAAACTCCTGTCGAATGGTATGATTTCCACGCTTTGGACGGAAAGATTGTGTATTTCAGGAAAAATACTGGCTGCATTTTTCTTCGTTTTACTAAAATTTTCAGGAAAGCTTAGGCATGTAAATGAGGGAGACAGTGCAGCTTTGATATATAATTCTGCACCGGTTTTAGTTTTGAAATGACATAATAACTCGTCCTTGTTCTGGCTGAATGCATCGGTAAGTAGTGCTCCGGACAATTTTGCATGCAGTGCAGCTGCTAACTTGCGAAGAAAGAAGTAGTTATTATGCATTACTTTATATTGTCAGCCTTAAGCCGTCATGGGCGAGCGCTACATTAGCAGGCAGTTCTTTGCTTACACTAGCGTGTAAACCCATTCTGTGACTTATATGGATTAGATAAGCTTGTTCCGGCTGTAGTTCCTCAATGAGTGCCAACGCCTCTTTGAGGGTAAAATGAGAGATATGCTCTTTTTTCTGTAAAGCATCTAAAACCAGTACCTTCGAGCCTTTTATTTTCTCTTTTTCAATTTCCGAGATATGGTTTGTATCGGTCACATATGAAAAATCACCAATTCTAAAGCCGAAAACTGGAAGTTTATAATGCCGCACATCAATAGGAGAGATGGTAACATCTCCAATGTTAAACGCCTTGTTTTCAATGTAGTTAATTTCTAATTGTGGAACGCCTGGGTACTTTATGGAAGCAAATATATATGCAAATTCCTGTTTCAACTGTTCAATGACCTGCTTTCGACCATAGATTGGAATGTCTTTTCTTTGACTGAAGTTGAACGCACGCACATCATCGAGTCCAGCAGTATGGTCTTTGTGTTCATGTGTAAAGATGATGGCATCCAGCTGCTTTATTCTTTCTCTAAGCATCTGTTGTCTGAAGTCCGGACCAGCGTCCATTACCAGGCTCTTGCCATTTGCCTCAATGTGTATTGAGGTACGGAGCCTTTTATCGCGGTAATCCAATGATTGGCAAACTTCACAATCACATGCAATTACGGGTACTCCTTGCGATGTGCCAGTTCCAAGGAAGGTTACTATCAATGTTTAAGTTCGTTTTGAGAGATTTCGAGGTAAAGTTTTTTGTTTTTGTCACTAAGAATTTCAGTATTGATGCTTAAACCTCTTAGAATATCGAGGAGGCAATTTATTTTGCCCTCTGTTGTATAATATTTACTTACTATCGCAATTTTAGTATCTTTTAATAAGCAGTAACCTGCTTTAAAATTTCCTTTTTCATATCGGAGGATATAGTCAGATTCAGCGAAAATATCCTCCAGTTTGGTCTGAAAATTTCTGGTGTACTTAATTTCCATGGAAAATTATGCGGTGTATTTTTTGACGAGTTCAACTAGTTCGTCAAAATCCAATGGTTTCGGCACAAATTCATTTATTCCAGCCTTTTTGAAGTCATCCATGGTATAGTTAAGTGCGTTGCCGGTAATGGCTATAATGGGAATATTTTTCTTGTTTTCATCATCCATCTGACGAATTTGCCTTGCGCATTCCATGCCATCAATTTGAGGCATATTGATGTCCATCAAGATAACATGGTAATGGTTTTTTTGAACTTTATCAATCACCTGCTTGCCATTTTTTGCAGCATCAATATCATAATGCTGCATAATTAAAATCTTTTTAGTAAGATTTTGAATGACAGAACTATCTTCGGCAATTAAAACTCGTTTATGCATTGCTGTATATGTTTAAGTAAGTGTTATACTGTTGGTGGAAAACATCAAAAGCCTTTTTGATCATGGGCAATCCTTCTCTGGCTGCTTCAACGCCTGATTGCTTTACAACCTCTTCATTCTTAGCTACAATAAAGGCCAATTGGTCAGCGCCTAATGTTCCGGCATTCCCTTTTAACGTATGCAATTTACTCAAAATATTCTTACTGTCAGCAATTTTTACAGCTTCCTCGTATTGACCAATTAATTCTTTGCTTTCTATTGTAAATTCGCGAAGAGATTCGGTTACTGCGGCTAGATCCGTATATTTCAGAAGCTGGGTGATTACCTTTTTATTTAATATATCTTTAGAATAAACTTGTTCATTGCTGGAATCATTGTTTTCATTTTTACGCTCCACTTTCCCACAATACTCCAAAGCTTTTGCTATGAGTGTTTGGGCTTTGATTGGTTTGGAAATATAATCATCCATTCCGGCAGCGATAAATCGCGCCTCGTCGTCCTGCATAGCATAGGCCGTCATGGCAACGATGGGAGGATGATTAAATATTAATTTCTTAGATTTAATTGTCCGGGTTGCTTCCAAGCCATCCATGCCAGGCATTTGAATGTCCATGAATACGAGTTGGTAGCTGTTTTTTGAAATTTTGCGAATAGCCTCATAGCCATCTTCTGCAAAGTCTAAACTCGCACCAGCCTTTTTCAAAATCTCACCTGCAACCAACCGATTGGTTTTATTGTCATCGACCAGCAAAATATAAGCGTCCTGCAATGGTTTACTGTTTTTACCGGTAGATGCGTCATCGTACTGGATGGAACCTTCCTCCACCTGAGACGACTTTGCAGCACCTATCTGAGCTTCAAAAGTAAACCAGAAGTTGCTCCCTTTGCCGAAGACAGACGAGACGCCAATATCTCCATTCATGAGTGCACTCAGTTTTTTGGAGATGGCGAGTCCTAAGCCAGTGCCTGCGTAGGTTTTGCTCGAAGATGTATCTACCTGAGTAAACGAAGTAAACAATCTTTCTTTATCAAGTACAGTAATGCCAATGCCATTGTCCTGCACTTCGGCTTTCAGCATTACTTTATCTGCGCCCGTCTGCTTTAATTTGGATATTTTTACAGTTATTTTTCCATGGGCATCGGTAAATTTGATACCATTGGCCGTCAGGTTGGAAAAGATTTGTAGCAGTCGGGTTTCGTCTGCAATAATGTTTGCAGGCACATCACTGGACACCTCATAAGTTAAAAGGATATTCTTCGCAATGGCCTGATGGGAAAATAAAGATCTCAATTTATCCAACATTTCCTTAATTGAGAAAGCTTTGATGCGAAGCTCCATTTTTCCTGCTTCAATCTTTGAGAGATCAAGAATATCATTCAATATATCCAGTAGTGTTTCTGAAGATTTTTTGATAGTATGTACATATTGCTGCTGGGAATCGTCCAGCGTGGAACTTGCCAGCAAATCCACCATACCTATCACACCATTCATTGGCGTACGTATTTCGTGGCTCATATTGGCAAGGAATTGCTCTTTTGCAGCAAGAGAACGCTCAGCAACGTCTTTTGCTTCCTGCAATGCTGTATTGGTTTGCTTGAGCATGGTGATGTCCCGGGCTACGCCTTCAATTTCTCTTGGACGTCCTTGCTGGTCGTAAATGAAGCGGATATTGCAAATACATTGTAGAAATTTGCCATCTTTCTTTATCAGCGATGCCTCGAAATTCCTCACTTTCACTTTGTGTATAAGCTGTCGCAACAGATCCTTCGTTTTGGTATTATACAAATAGTAATCTGTGATATTTTTCCCAATCACTTCCTGGGTGGTATAGCCTATCAAGTCGTTGACGG
This sequence comes from Cyclobacteriaceae bacterium, assembly GCA_041751515.1. Taxonomy (GTDB): domain Bacteria; phylum Bacteroidota; class Bacteroidia; order Cytophagales; family Cyclobacteriaceae; genus JBGSXH01. The sequence continues at coordinate 5,829 of JBGSXH010000611.1, forward strand.
ATGGGCTGGCCATGGTGATTTTGCCTCGAAGATTGCAACGGAAATAGATGTCTTGAAATGATTCAAAAATATTCCTGAACTTCTCCTCACTTTTTTGTAACGCTATGTCTGCATGTCGCTTTTGACTGATATCGTGAGCGATGCCTGAAATTTCCTGCACTTGCCCTTTATTGTCATAAATAGGATTCAGAAATATTTCTTTCCAACTATCATCTTTTTTGGCCTTTCCAAGCAGGCTCATTTCAAAATTTAAAGTTCTTCCTTTTAGGACTTCTTTGTAGCGATGATCCCAGAAGTCATGGTATTGCTTGTTGAGGACGAGTTTGTCTTCGATTGTCCTTTCTTTTTCAGCTACATATAGCGGGAGGAAAGCCTTGGCAAAGTTTTTATTGTAGGAGCTTAATGCCAGATTTTTATCGACAGACCAGATTAAATGGCTGCTACTTTCAAATATTGCCTGCAGCCTTGCAGTTTGATCCTGTATTTTCTCCTCATTTTTCTTCCTTTCGATTGCCAGTGCAATCTGACCCGATATGAAGTCCAGCAAGGTGAGATCTTTCTTCGTGAAAGTATTTTCGTCCAGGTAACTTTGAATGCATATAATACCAATTAACCCTCTGTCCAGTTTCAAGGGCACCCCAATCCACACCTTGGGCACAGGACCGTACAATTCTATTAGTCCTGCGTCCTCAAGCGCAAATATGTCTCTTTCAAACAAATACATTGGTTTGTTCTGGGTTATGGCATACTCAGTGAGGCCTCTTCCTGCTTTGCGAACGGAGTTTTTCCTACTATTACCGTAATTTTCATCAATAAAATATGGGAAGTGCAGGTACTGCGTTTTAGGATTATAAAGGGCAATATAAAAGTTGGAAGTATTGACAATCTGATTCAGTTCTTTGTGGATATTCATATAAAGGCTATCCAGATCAGAACTTTGTAGTGTGAGGTTTGTAATGCTATAAAAGAGTTTTTCTGCTTTTTCGCTCCTTATTTTATCGGTGATATCATGAAAAATGCAACGATACTCTAGTACTTTACCATTTTGGAAGTTAACACTCACACTGCCTTCAAGCTGCAGGTGGGTACCATCCTTGGCAACCATAATGGTTTTAAACTGATCAAACTTCTCGCCAGCTGCTATTTTTATCAGGTTGTCAAAGGTGTCTTCCAGCACACCGGAGTAAATGACAAACGACAAATGCATGCCTTCCAGGTCTTCATCCGTATAGCCCAGTTTATCTTGCCAGGTTTTATTGACAAAAAGAATTTCTCCCTCTCGGGAAATAAGCAAAATTAAATCGTGTGCGTTATCAAAAATATCTTTCAGTCGGGCATTGGTACGTTCCAGCTCACTTTTGACCTGAAACTTTTCAGTAAGGTTATCGGCCACCAGGGTGACACTTTTTAGCAGTCCATTGGCATTATTATATATGAGAGAGTTGTATTTTAAATGTAAAGGTTGACCACTTTTAGTCTTAAGCCATATGCGTCTGTCACTTCCAGTGACATAATTGGTTAAAGGATGCAAAAGGTTTTCTGATGGATTTTTTTCATCAATAAAATCAGCGATGTTCTTGCCTTTCAACTCATTGTAAGTATACCCTATTGCCTTTTGAAAAACTTCGTTGGTTTGAAGAATATTACTGTGAGGGTCCAAACTTATGGACAAAAGTGCAGCTTTGTCAAATGCATGGTGCAGGTCGCTCCTGGACGTTTCAATAATGCTGTTAAAGGTAGTTTCGTTGACTTGTTTAGCATAATCTCCTACCTCGATGATGGTAGCGGTATAGCCTTTAAAAGCGCCGTTAGTATCATAACGGGGTATGCCTGTATCCATCATCCAAACATAATTGCCATCTTTCCTCAGCAGTCGGTAGCTTAGTTTATAGGGTTTTTGGCTACCAAATGCGGTATTAAGTTTGGAAAGACTTTCATCTCTGTCAGCTTGATGAAGATGATTTGTCCAATCTGTTTGGATATGTTCATAAGACTCACCTGTAAACTCCAACCATGACTCAGAAAAATGGTAGGCTTTATTATACTTGTCAGATAATCGGAATAGTACTGAGTTTTGCTCTTCGGCCATTGCAACGTGCTGTACTTCATGATTTTTATCTGCAGCAGTTAGTTTGGTTTTTCTCAGGCTTATCAGCCATCTTTTGGATGATAGTTTCTTAACGTTAAGGTAGAATGCCGTGTTGGTGTCTTGCTTGCCGATGGCCTTAAAGGGCACATCGTTTAAAGTATCGTAGGCGCTTAACGATGGTTCCTTAAAAAGCACCTCAGAACTGATAAATTCTTTCAGAGAATGCTGTGTCAAAGTACTATTATTGACGTTCATGATCACCTTGGCAGCATCGGAGGCGCTTTTAATAATCCAGTTTTCATCCAGGTACAATAAAGCGGCGGTGCCATTGGCTACCATATTGCCAATAGCATGCTGCATGCCAGCAAGCTGTACTCTTAAGGTCGCTAGTTCATCTTCTAATGCTTCTTTGGAATTATCCACCACCTGATCGATATTTGTCTGATAACAATTTCTGGAACAATTTTATTGCTTTGCCATTAAAATTCAAATGACAGAGGCTTAAATTACTAAATTTTGAGTGATCGTAATAAGAAAACTATAATAGTTGTGGTAGGTCCCACGGCTGTAGGGAAAACAGCATTAAGTATCACCTTGGCCAGGATGTTGCAGACAGTGGTTTTGTCGGCAGATTCCCGACAGTTTTATCTTGAAACTACTGTAGGCACAGCAAAACCAACCCCCGAAGAAATGGGGGAGATAAAACATTATTTTGTAAACACCCATCACGTTTGGGAAGAATACTCCGTACAGGATTTTGAGCGGGATGCCATTAGCTTACTGGAAAATTTGTTTGAGCAGCATGATGAGGTAGTGGTGGCAGGTGGTTCAGGACTTTTCATAAAAGCATTGTGCGACGGGCTGGATGATATTCCCGATATTCCCGTGGAGCTGCGGGAAGAACTTAATTACTTGCTAGAGCATAAGGGCTTAGCCTATCTTCAACATCGCCTGCAAGATCAGGATCCGGGTACTTTTGAGGCTATAGACAGCGACAACCCGAGGAGAATTATAAGAGCCCTGGAAGTTTTGGAACATACAGGTAAATCCATCCGGGAGTACCAAAATAATGTTGCCAAAAACAGGCCATTTAATGTCTTAAAGATAGGGCTGGAGCGGGAGAGAGCCCTGCTTTATGAACGTATTGATGAACGGCTGGATATCATGTTGGAAAATGGGCTGAAACAGGAAGCAGTGCGGTTATACCCTTTTCGACATTTAAATGCATTGCGTACTGTAGGTTATACGGAAATATTTAATTGGTTGTCCGGCGAATACAACTGGGAGGAAACAGTGAGATTGCTAAAGCGTAACTCCAGAAGGTATGCCAAAAGGCAAATGACCTGGTTTAAAAAAGACGACAAAGTTCATTGGTTTGAGGCAGATCACCCACAGCGGGTCAAGGCATTTGTCCAGCAGGAACTACTTCACATGAAAGCCTGAAATGCCTGCGATAAAGCGTGTAGGAATACTGACCACCAGTTCGTTATAGTGTTTTTTAATTATTCGGTACTGCCTTATTTTTTGAAGCATACGGTCATTTTCCTGAAAGAGGTCCTCCAATGATTGTCCTTTGGCTCCGCCCGCCTGCAGTATCGTGGATTTCTCTTGCAGCGATGAAATATGCTCAGAGACAGATATTTCCTGATTAATACTAATTGCTGTCTTTTCGCTCTCACTCAGATATCCTCTTAAGGCATCCAATGTTGGAATTACTGCTTCTGGGAGAGGTTTCTGAAGAGCGCTCACAACGAGCAGGAGGAACGTATGCCTTTGCCTGGCAATTTCCCGGAGATCATAGTGCACTTTATTCAAAGCATCATGCTTTTGTTTTAGACTATTATAGTTAACAATAGCCCACAAAAATACAAAACCCACAATGGCCAGTGCGATAGGCAACATTCCCATAAGCAATAAAATAGTCCGTTAAATACTTAAGATCTTAATCATCCTAATAAGATCATCATTAAGTGGCTTGTTTTTAGTGATGCAATCATGAAAGCTAGTGTAGATCAGCTCATTATTGCAAATACCTGCCATCACGTTTTTTTCACCATTCAGCAGACCTTCCACAGCTCCCAAGCCGAGGCGACTGGCAAGAATTCTGTCCAGGGCACTCGGTGAACCGCCGCGCTGTATGTGGCCTAAGATTGTCACTTTAAAATCTTTTCCCTGCAATTGTGCCTTTACTTTGTCGGATATTTCCATCGCATTACCTTCATCATCACCTTCGGCAACTACAATAATGGAAGATGTTTTAGCCCTATGCCACCCTTGCTTTAGCGTATGAATAACCTCAGAAATGGTCGTTAAAGTTTCCGGCACCATTATTAACTCTGCACCTCCACCGATACCTGATTGTATGGCAATATAGCCGCTGTCACGACCCATCACTTCAATAAAGAAAATGCGGTCATGACTATCAGCGGTATCCCGTATTTTATCAATAGCTTCAAGAGCTGTATTCACAGCCGTATCAAAGCCAATAGTATTATCTGTTCCATAAAGGTCGTTGTCTATCGTGCCAGGTGCACCGACAGTAGGAATACCATGCTCTTCAAAGAACACCTTGGCCCCGGTAAACGTGCCATCACCACCAATAGCCACAAGGCCTTCGACACCGTGCTCCATCAGCTGATCGTAGGCTTTTTTCCTGCCTTCCTGTGTCATAAACTCAGTACTTCGGGCAGATTTTAAGATTGTACCACCTTTTTGCACGATATTGCTTACCGAATGAGAGTTCATTTGGTAGATTTCCCCGTTGATCATGCCATCATAGCCATAGCGAATGCCATATACTTCCACTCCATGGTAGAGTGCGCCACGAACTACTGCTCTTATGCAGGCGTTCATGCCAGGTGAGTCGCCGCCAGAAGTGAAAACTGCAATTTTTTTCATATTTAGGTCGATGTTTTTTTCA
>JBGSXH010000612.1:0-2502 GCA_041751515.1 Cyclobacteriaceae bacterium
AACCTTTGAAATTCTTTATAATCATGAGGGTTATCATCCCAGTTGCCATGAAAACCTATACAGCAATCTGGAACCTTACGGCATCGGTCCTGACGATATTCCTACTGCATTCAATGTATTTATGAACGTACAGTTTCTCGCAGATGGAACATTATCAGTCGATCCGCCAACCTCCAAACCTGGAGATTATGTGCTTTTTAAGGCAGAGATGGATCTGGTTGTTGGAATGACCGCCTGTTCTGCCGGTCAGTCCAACAATTTTCAGTATAAACCTATCGTCTACAGGGTGTTAGAGGGTATGGAGTAAATAAATAGTTTCAGAAGGCCAGGAACATATTATTCTTTTAGATAAAATTTCTGGCCTTCTTTATTGCCGATCTGTACATTCCATTTTTCCAGCATGGGTGCTTCCAATGCTTTTTCACGATATTCATCCGGTGTCATAATGGGCAGACCATAAATGATGGGGTAGTAGCGTTTGCATTGCGTGCAGGTAAGCAACCCTTCCTTTATTTCGCCCTGCTCATTTTTCAGGAATATTTGTAATGACAGCTCGGCTTTATCAACCGGGCAACATAATTTTTTCAGCAACGATGGTCTCATTTTTGATTGTTTTGAATGATAAATAATGATTGAAAAATTCAGCTAGAAGTGACATAGCGTCTGATTTTCTTTAAATGTTGGTGATATTCCTTAGCAGCGCTTTCAGGATCATCCACGCTGAGAATGCCGGATATGACCGCAATGCCATCTATAGATAATTTTTTTAGTTGATGAATATTATCAATCGTAATACCTCCCGAGACGAAAAACGGCATTTGGCTAATTCTTCTAGCTTCAGTAAGTGACTTAAAATCAACGATTTCACAGGCGCCTGCCGAAGCTGATGGAAACATAGCACAAAATGAAATATAGACCATCTCGTTTGTCTCGGCCCAGGAAATTTTGTCCAGTGAATTTCCACAGGTAATTCCTGTAATAAATGGCCTTTTGATCGCAGTCGTTATTGCTGTGAAGTTTTCAGGAATTTTGTCAAAATGTACGCCATCCAGGGCGGTATGCAGTAGCAGCTCCCAGGCATCATTGATCAAAACAGGCACTTCATAAATATCTGCAAGTGACAAAACAGCTTCTATCAGCTTGTGCTTGTCCTCTGCATGGAAGTGTTCCGGCCAATGATTCCAGATTTGCAGCACATTAACGCCTCCCGACAAAGCCGATTTAAGTTTTCGCAACAAGACATCCTGCGGAATTGAAGGATCGAGCACCAGGTATAGTCCGCCAATAATCCGATTTTCTTTCATTGCCAGCCTTTTTTAAATGCATTGAAAAATGCTGCCCAGTAGGGGTCTTCATCATATAATTTCAAAGGTTTCTCCTGGCCGTTCTCGTTTATTCGGTACCCCGTTGCAGCGTCCTCCATTGTCCCTATAATGGTTGCGGCAATGTCCTGAGCATGCAAATGTTTGATGAGTGTGCTTTCCTCTCCTTTTTTGACAGCAATAATCATTGAGCCAGCACCAATACAGTGTCGGTGATCAATTTGAAATAGTTCGGTAATTTGTTGTTGTGCATGTCCTGCAGAAAGTCGGTCATTATATACTAATGCACCACAACCAGATGCTTTTGCCATTTCATAGACAGCACCCAGCACACCACCTTCGGTTACATCATGCATGGCTTTGATATGCACATTGCGCTCCAGCAGCGTTGCAGCCGCCAGGGCTTCCTTCCGGGAAGAAGTTTGATAAAACAGCTCGCAACCTTCCTGATAGGTAGCTTTCCCCAATTTGTTCTGGACCGTCTTGGGAAAACTCATCGCTAAGATGGCGCTGCTGGAAATGGCCGTTTCTTTAGTCATAATGATGACATCTCCCGGAGAAGCATTTTTGCTTACCAATATATCCTGTTTCGGGGCAGTGAGGAACATGGTGCCACCACCAGCAATGGTGGAATGCTGTCCTTCAATTTGTCCTGTATGACCACCGGTGATCGCCACGCCGATATCATTGCAATAATGGTGAATATAGTGCCAATATGTTTTGAAATCTTCCGAGCTTAATGAAGGGGGGAGATTGAGCACAAACTGAGCATACATAGGGGAGAAGCCGGTAGTGCACATGTCATTAGCCAGTAGATGCACTGAAAGCCAGGCGGACTCCTGTAAACCCAGTGAAGGAATTAGTGAAAGCGGATCGCTGGAAACAGCCATCGCCATGCCACCGGGCAAATCAATGATGGCAGTATCTACGCCATAGGCCGGTCCTACGCTAACTTCGGGCCTGTGAAAACCACATTTTGGCAACAGGAAGCTTTCGAGGGCTTTCGCATCTATTTTACCCAAAGTACTTTTTGAAGCATCGCTCATGAGACATCGTTTAATTTAACATGCATGCCAAAGAAATCGCCATAGGGTTGGTTCCATTGTTGTACAGGAAACCAATTTGGCAGACCGGTACAGGACCATGATATGGAATAATCACGACCCGTTAAGGCTTCTTC
>JBGSXH010000613.1:0-4150 GCA_041751515.1 Cyclobacteriaceae bacterium
TACTGACTTCCGCAGACCACCTGAGTGGTACCGACCGCTGTTACGAAGCGTTTATGCAAGCAGGCATCACTGCAGATTATATTCTCAACATTCAGGGAGATGAGCCCTTCATCGCTCCTGAACAAATTGATGCTCTTTTAGGGGTGCTGGATGGTACTACAGAAATTGCTACGCAGATCAAGAAAATTGAAGTAAATAGTGAATTATCCAATCCAAATACTGTAAAAGTCGTACAGAACGCTGCCGCTGAAGCGCTCTATTTTAGTCGTCAGGCCATCCCCTTCCAAAGAAACCAACCTTTGGAAAACTGGCATGAGCACCATACTTATTATCGTCATATTGGCATTTATGCTTACAGGGCCGATATCCTGGCTAAAATTACCTCACTACCGGTGGGAAGTCTAGAAAGTCAGGAAAGTCTGGAACAATTAAGATGGCTGGAAAATGGCTATAAAATAAGGCTTGTTGCTACAACCTATGATAGCATAGGCATTGATACAGAAGAAGATCTGGCCAAAGCAGCGCAAATGCTCGTCTAGTGTTTTTCTCTTTTAATGAATTGTAGCGCTGCATCATCCCAGGAAACAGGATAAGTATTATTCATCTTTCCTGCATGAGCATGGTATGCGATGATGTCACCTATAATGGTTTTCAGATGCCATTCATAGCCTTCCCCATTATAAAAGCTGGCCACCAACTTACCTACTAATTTAGCCTTACCAGTGAGTACTATGGCTTTCTTTGGAAGAATGACATAGGCAATATCTTCATCAGATGAATAGCCACTAAGGGCTTGAAGCTGTTCGTTTGCAGCTATAATATTGAACAGATTTAACAGTTCTGCAATAATCAGAAAGTGTGGTGTACTGACAATATCTATCGGCTTGCCCTCCAATAACAGGGCTCCCCGATGCAGAAAAACAATTTTATCTGCATACTTTAAGCCATCCTGCATGTCATGGGACACCAACAGTATTGTGGTTTTTTCTTCTTTGTTAAGCCGAAGCAATTCATGAACAATGCGCTGTTTGATGATGGGGTCTAAATTGCTGAACGGTTCATCCAGCAACAAAACCTCCGGACTTTCTGCCATGGCCCGACACAGTGCCAGTCGCTGCTGTTCTCCGCCGGAAAGCGAGGCTACGGGAGATTTTAAAAGTTGCTCCAGACCACAAATGGCAGCCAACTGCTGCACCCGCTCTTCCTGGTAGACTTTATTATACGCACGTAGCTTCTCCGCTATATTTTGATACACCGTCAGGTTGGGAGATAACTCAAAATGCTGGAAAGCCAACTTAATTTCTGCATGTCCCGGAACCAGTTGCTCATCCGGACCAAGGACGGGCACATTCTGCCAACGAATGTTTCCATTATCCTTTTGAAGTATGCCGCCAATAAGCTTTAATAATGTAGATTTTCCGGCACCACTGGAGCCAGCGATGCAATAAATTTTCCCCACCGGAATGGCTAATGTAATATCTTGCAAAATAGTCTTATTCCCTATTTTCTTAGATAGGTGTTCTATGCTTAACATTCTTCGAGCTTTTCTTTACTCATCCAAGTGCCTTTTAGCATGACCCGCTCTACATGGTTCTCACCAAAAGCATAGGGCATAAAAGCATAATTGTCCATGGGTTTGGTAATAAACAAGCTTGCCCATTTACCCGGGGAAATACTGCCATATTCATTTTGAAGGTCAATAGCATAAGCTGCATTAAGCGTAGCCGCATTAATGGCTTCTTCTGGTGTCATGCGCATTTTTATACAGGCCAAAGATAAAATCATTTGCATATTTCCACTAGGTGCGCTACCCGGGTTGTAATCCGATGCCAGTACGAGGGGCAGTCCGGCTTCCAGCATAGCGCGGGCAGGGGGGAAATCCATATTCAGATAAAACGCAGCTCCCGGCAATAAGGTGGGCATTACTGTACTTCCCTGCAACGCGGCAATCTCAGCATCGCCCACCGACTCCAGATGATCGACACTTTTAGCTCCTAACTTTACGCCCAACTGCACCCCCCCGGAGATGTGCAACTGATTGGCATGAATTTTTGCCGGAAGACCCAAAGCTTTAGCTGCCACTAAAATCTTTTCAGCCTCCGGCACAGAGAAAAAACCTTCTTCGCAAAAAACGTCACAATAGTCCGCCAGGCCTTCTGCGGCTATTACAGGCAGCATTTCATCAATTACCTCCTCTATATAAGCTGACTTATTTTTAGCACGTTTGGGAACTGCATGTGCACCCAGGAAAGTCCTTTTTAAGCCAATAGGGAATTTTTCGGCTAGTAATCCTGCCACCTGCAGCATTTTCTTTTCGGCAGACAAGTTGAGTCCGTAACCACTTTTTATCTCAATTGCTCCTGTACCATGCGCGATTACATTTTGCAAACGACAGGAGCTCTGCAGTAACAGATCCGCTTCGGAAGTTTCGCTTAAAAGGGCTGCTGAATTAAGAATTCCTCCTCCATTCTTAGCAATCTCAGCATAGGAAAGTCCTTTGATTTTATCCACAAATTCATTTTCCCTGCTTCCGGCAAAAACAATATGCGTATGAGCATCCACAAAAGATGGAAACACATATCGTCCACTACAGTTGACAGTCTCATCGGCAGGATATTGTTGCGCATGCGCCTGCTTCCCAAAAGCTACAATTTTCTCATCCTCGATGTAAAGAAAAGCATCTCGGAGGACTGGCAGGTCCTGCATGGCCTTTCCGGCGCGAAATAATGGTGGGTGATTGTCGGCCTGTATCAGGCCTTTGATGTGAGTTAAAAGAATCCGCATACTACTTACTGTATTATTCCATATGCTAATTAAAACATAGGAGGCACAGCAAACAAATACCATTCACAGATTCACTCAATTATTGTAATGCGGATGAACTTTGGCGAGGTTTATTTACCAAAAGCTTCTTTTCTATGGTCAAGATTGGTGCTATAAACTGGTAGGCTAACTTTGAACATCATGAAAAATCCACGGCCAGTAACTCCAGGGCGATAACCCATTTCGGCTCCGTAACCCCAGCCAAATTCACGGTTGAATTTTCCATCCATACCTGCACGAACGCCCATTATATTTGTCTTTATTTCTTGGGTACTATACGCCATATTTCCAAAAAACACATCATCGATATTGACGGAAGGAGCTATCATAATATCGAAATAAGTATTAAAAATAAGATCATTTACCAAGGTGCCGTAACCTTTGTCTGGTTTTATAGCAAAGTTTTTTATCCATGTCATGCTGGCACCGAGGTAAAGCCCATGTACCTGAACATTTCCGCTTACACTCTGCCCTTCAGGCAAAGGCTGTCCGGCTTCGGTTTGTAAGACCAGCTCCTGTCCCTGTGCCTCTATGGCACGAACAAGATTAGTGGAGGAGTTGAAAGAAAATGCACCTAGTCTGGCACCCATAATCTTTCTGACTTTAGAGGGTACTATAATATGATCTGGTACACGTGATGCCCATTTGTTGCCCTTAAATCTTGTGCTGTATAGGATTACTTTGGATTCTGTATCGTCTTCGTAATCCTTGATATGGTAAGTTGCGCCAACTTCAAAATAGTTGTAAATATTGGGGCGATTCTGTTGCTCTGTGATCTGGCTGGCAATATTTCGTTCAAAATCTGTGACCCTGGCATAAGCCGTGCGAGCATGTGCGCGAAAGTCAAACTTATCAGCCATATAATAATTCACTTCCATTCCTAAACCAGCGGTGACATTACTCACATGCATATCTGCATACATCGGCTGAAAATGAACAAATAATTTATTTACGTCATAAGGCGCATCGTAAATTTCTTCGTAGGTGATAGAACCTCCGGCAGCCTGAGCGTAGATGTTCTGACTGCTAAATGAAAATAGCACTATCAAAAGGCATATTAGAGAGGAGAGATTGGTAGTACAAATTTTCTTCATGCTTAGGCTATTGCAAGTGGAATGCGTTCAATCACATTATAATTCGATTATGCATAGATATACCATGCTATAGAATTGTAACCCCTTGTCTCAAAATCATTTGTAAAAAAATAACTTGATTTAAAAACACTAAAAAAAACCCACTAATACTTATTCCAATTTCAGTATAATTAGTACATGGCTAATAAAAGGCTTGATATGGACTATAATTTTCAGGGTCAACATCTGCCGGC
>JBGSXH010000614.1:0-3421 GCA_041751515.1 Cyclobacteriaceae bacterium
GAGAAATCAAGGCTTTTTTTGTTCCCCTTCCTGGTTACTTCTATAGCTATCTTCTCACTCATAATAATGTGCCTCCTTTACTAAGATGCTATTGCGCTTATATTCACAGTTCCCTTAAGCTAATCGTCATAATATCTTTTGGCGTTGGCTGGGTTTTCGTATATTCCAGCAAACAAAACCTTAACCAAATGTTAAAATACTTACTAATGCCGGTGCGATATGCACTACCAATGCTCCTATGCTTGCTAACAGGTATAACTGTGCAGGCTGTGGAGACAGACTCTGCGTTTGTCAGAGAAAATTATGATAAAAAAGAAGTGAGGATTGAAATGCGTGACGGCGTTTCTTTGCATACCGTTGTGTATACACCGAAAGCTGAGGGTGAGTATCCAATAATTATGCAAAGGACACCGTATAGTGCAGGACCTTATGGAGAAGATAAATTTCGAAAAATGATAGGTCCCAATCCTTTCATGATGCGTGACTTGTACATTGTGGTTTATCAGGACGTACGTGGGAGATGGATGTCTGACGGTAGCTATACTAATATGACTCCTCATGTAGCCAATGGCGAGGGTGATAACGATACTGATGAAAGCAAAGATACTTACGATACCATAGAGTGGCTATTGGCTAATCTTGAAAAAAACAATGGAAACGTAGGGCAATGGGGAATTTCGTACCCTGGCTATTACACAGCTGCAAGCTTGCCAGAAGCTCATCCAGCGCTAAAAGCCGCCTCTCCTCAGGCGCCTATTTCTGATTTCTATTTTGATGATTTTCATCATCATGGTGCTTACTTTCTAAGCTATTGGCTGGCAACATCCTTGTTTGGGTACCAAAAAGAAGGGCCGACAGAAGAGGCCTGGTATACTATGGTAAGACCTGAAACCAGAGATGGCTACAAGTTTTATATGGACATGGGAGCACTCAGCAATGCTAATGAATATTATAAAGAAGACAATGAATTCTGGCAGGAACTGGTTGAAAACCCGAATTATAATGAATTCTGGCAAAAAAGAAATATCCTTCCTCACCTGAAAGACATAGCGCCAGCTACATTAGTAGTCGGCGGATGGTTTGATGCCGAAGATTTAGCAGGTCCTTTGAATATTTATAAGAAGATAGAAAAGGAAGATCAGGATAAGAAAAACAACCATATAGTGATGGGTCCCTGGAGCCACGGCGACTGGTCAAGAGAAAGAGGACAGCAGTCAGTAGGAAATATTTACTTTGGAGATAGTATTTCTACATTCTATCAAAAAGAGATCGAAACTCCCTTTTTTCAATATCATCTGAAAGGAAAAGGAGAAATGACTCTGCCAGAGGCGCATATGTATGATACAGGTCTTAAGAGCTGGCATAAATTTAACACCTGGCCCCCAAAAGATGCCAAACAGCATTCTTATTTCTTAGGTGAAAGAGGCCAGTTCTCAGACAATGGCAATGCCGAGTTAGCACATGAATTTATTAGCGACCCTGCCAAAGCAGTGCCTTATACGGAAGAGGTAAAAATTGTATTTACTCCAAGGCCCTATATGAGTGGAGACCAGCGCTTCGCATCCAGAAGACCTGATGTACTGGTTTTTGAGACGGATATCCTGGAACAAGACATCACAGTTGCTGGTGAAGTTCTGGCAGCCTTGAAAGTAGCAACTGACAAAGAAGATGCTGATTGGGTAGTTAAACTAATAGACGTATATCCTGATGAGTATACAAATCATGAAAGTACACCAGCACATATTGTTTTGAGTGGATACCAGCAGATGGTACGCAGTGAGGCGATAAGAGGACGATACAGAAACTCTTTCGAAAACCCTGAACCATTTGTTTCTGGCGAGAAAACTGCGGTAGATCTCAAATTACAGGATGTGCTGCATACTTTTAAGAAGGGCCATAAAATAATGATACAGGTGCAAAGCACTTGGTTTCCACTTATTGACAGAAACCCTCAAAAATGGGTAGATAACATTTTTAAGGCCAGTGATGATGACTTTGAAAAGGCTACGCATATTGTATATGGCGATTCCGAAATTATTCTTGGAGGTGAAGTGAGGAGACCAGATAATCTTAGTCTTCCGGAACATCCGTAAATCAGACTACTTTAAAAAAGGGCGAAGGTATTGTGTTACTTTCGCCCTTTTTAATGTTAAAGTAATAGATGAATTGACGCTTGATTTTTGGAGAAAATGTATTGCCATCGTGTATATATCTATACTATATTATAACATATTTGTATATGAAGCCACCTGCGGCTTACACCCCACTTAAAGCCTCCAATAAGCTTATAATGAAATATTTAATGCCTATTGTCTTTTGCAACAAATGTAATAAATATATCAATTTCAGGTACATGCTTTTTGGTAGAAGTTTGCTTAAAAATACATGCTAAACGTATTGTAGCTTAGGAAAAAGAAAAAGTATCTTTACCTAAGGTTCTAAAAACTTATAGTATGAAAAAACTAACAGCAGCAATCAGCGCATTAAAGCAATCCATTATAAAGCCTTTTTTGCCACGTTACGAAATTGTGTTTTCCATGTATCACGTCATTCCGGGAAGACCTATTCATCAGAACGATTCAATCTATCCTTTTGACAAAGGGGAAGGCATACAAGCTGAAGACATGTTCAGGAAAATTCTTATAAAAAACCGAGATAAGAAAATGGTTCCTTCTTCAGTAGTGATGAAAAAGGGAAAGAAGATTGTCAAAGCAGAATATTTTGGTCCTGTGCAGGAAATAAAAATGCTCATGGCCAGCTAATTAAAAAAGTAAAGGTGCATGCATTATGAGCACCTTTACTTTTTTATGAAAATTACTGTAAATTCAGATCCCTTCTCCGGTTCACTTTCCAAGAAGATTTTTCCCCCGGCATTTTCTACAATTCTTTTGACAATGTACAATCCAATACCTGTTCCTTCTACATGGGTATGCATTCGCTTGAACATCTCAAAAACTTTAGAACGCTTTCCTGCCGGAATACCCAGACCATTGTCCTTAACAGTCAATTTTATATCATCACCGTCGTTTCTTAGCACAATCTCCACTTCAGGCTGCCTTTCAGGATGGGCATATTTGATGGCATTGCTAATGAGGTTATAGAGAATACTTTTAAAGTACGCTTTAGAAAACTGAATTTTCCCTGTGGCTAAATCTCTAAATGACAACTTTGCCTGTTTTTGTTCAATAAGGGTCGAAAGCTCTTCAACTACATCCTGATATATAGCGGCAATATTAATTTGTTCTATGTCTTCAGGTACATTTCGCTGAATTCTTGATATATCGGTAAGGTCATTTATCGTCGTTTTAAAACGCGCGATACTTTTGTTGACCATAGCTAAAATTTCAGCTTGCTGAGAGTCCTCCTTACCACTTTTTTCAGAAGCACGATGAAGTAAGTTTACCAAACCTTCAAGGTTGGC
>JBGSXH010000615.1:0-5859 GCA_041751515.1 Cyclobacteriaceae bacterium
GATCTCCTGAAAGTACTGCAATTCTTTATAAGGGAACAGGAAAAAGATCTGCTAAAATTCGGGCAAGCCATTGATGCGCAAGACTTGCTGGAAATAGAAAACATAGCCCATAAGATGGCATCCCCATTTGGATATATCGATGCAAAACAAGCGGTTGCTTCACTTAAGAAAACTGAAAGACTGACTGCAGCTAAGGCAACTGAAGTGCAGATCATCGATGCGGCTCAAAAGGCGGCAGAGCAAGTGCTCTTTATCTTAAATTTGATGAAGGAAGAAAAGAAGACGCTGAAGGAAAAAATTAAATAACGTATACATTAGAGCATTAATGCATTCTATGACCAGAAACCTCCATCTGTCGAATGATCGCTGCTTCGGCTTCTAATAGCTCCTGCCAACGCTCCATCACGGTAACTTCAGGCATATAGGTTTTGGCCAGATCCAGAAAATTCCGGTAATGCCCTGCTTCGGAAATCATAAGCTGATAATAAAAATCAGCCAATTCCTTATCTGCAATATGCTGATGAAGCAATTTGAACCGTTCACAGCTTCTGGCTTCAATGAGTGCATTAAGAAGCAATTTATCCATCAACTGTCTTTCTCTTGCCCCTCCTTTTCTTTCATGTTGCATGAGGGCAGCAACATATTCGTCAGTGCGAGGTTTGCCCAACTGAAAACCACGAATTTTTAGCTGATATAAAACCATTTCAAAATGGCTCCACTCTTCTGCTACTACGGGAGCCAATACCTCCACCAACCGTGCCTTCTCAGGATACTGAATAATGAGAGATATACAACTTGAAGCGGCTTTTTGCTCACAGTAAGCATGGTCGATAAGAATGGCTTCAATACTTTTCTCTGCAATATTTACCCACCTCGGATCCGTCGGAAGCTGCAAACCTAATACACTTTTATCTATCATCAGTCAAAAAACAGCCAGTTAAGTCCAAGGTCAAAAATCATAGGAACGCCAGGGTAATATGGTGTATAAAAATAGCCGGGATCAGGAAAGCCCTGATTAACATGAGTCATTTTCAAAAATACTCTTACTCTGCTTATTTTAAAGTTGACAAAAACATCTGCCACGAGCACGTCAGGCACTTGAAAATTATCCTGTCTAAAAAACGACTGAATCGCGGGTGCATAATCATACGCATAATAGGCTGATCGATAATGCACATCGAGGCCTATATTGGCTTCTAGCTTGCTCCCAAACAGAAAGTTGCTATAATACAGCTGGGCATTACCTATTAGGTCTGGGATTTGAAAGACGTCTGCCTCTTCACCAGTTCTTAAAGTATAAATGACCTTGGTATCGAAATGCATGTTCCGTAAAAAACTGAAATTCAAGTTAAGTTCCGGGCTAATTAGCTGCACAGAACTTCCTGTTTGTCTCGGACTGATGAGTTGTACGCTCTCTTTGGGGCTAGCCTCCTGATTGAGATAAATATGCCGGTCAATATTCGATAAGGATAATGCCGGCTGCAAAACGATATTTTTATATTGAAGATTCAACTGTCCGCGCAATTCGTCCATGGCCGTAGTATTGAAGTTTCGTCGCCAGTCATTGAAGGTTCCTCCGTAATTAAGAAAGAAAAAATCTGGGGCAACTCTGGCCCTTTTATAGCTTGCTTCCAGGTACTTGTGGTTGACACTGGCGCCAATACGATAAAAATTGCCAATGGTATATTCTGCATCAAAACCGACATTGGTAATATCAGAAAAATCATATCTGATTACAGTACCAGCTGCGTTTTCAGCACTTTGCATGATACTGTTTTTGTAAGATGAAGAAAAGCTTAAATCTCGTCTTTTCAAATAGAAATTGTAAAACAGTTCTCCTACATCTCCTTTTATACCAGCCTCATTCTGAAAATTTCTAAACTGTCCCAAGTCATCAACGGCTGCCACATTGGTGTTGCGTTTTGAAAAAAATGCAGTATCCTGCACGATATTATTGGCCCTGAAATAATTGGATTGCTTGGTACGGTCAAGACTATGGTACACCTGTAATAGCTTACTTACTTCATACTGGTGAAATACATGGTAGTTGGTACGCAATTCTCCGGATATAGGGTTGCCATTTATGGCTACGTTACGATCGTTGTCATCGAAAAAAGAGGCGAAATCACCCTCAGGCAAAATACCGCCATTCTCAACTGCATCATGCGCATTTCTGGAAAAGTGTGCTAAAAGCCGGTACTTTTGATTCTCAGAACTATAGTTTGTATGGAAATGATAATTAAAAGACTCAGCATTTCGGTCGCCTCGTCTTCTAGCGGGATTAAGATGCTTATCAGAAATTACTCTGGTAAAGTTAAATCCTACATTCCAGTTAGGGTTTACATTCCGGGCAAAATCTATGTCTACCAACGTTCTGCCACCACCCCCTATGACATAATTGAGCCTTGAAAATGGCGACTTGGTATCATAATACTGGATAGTTTCAGGACTCCTGAAGTAAGGACTATAACAGCGCATGCCAGACTGCCGGCCCACTGTATTAGGTATAGTGAAGAAAAGGGGTCTGATGGCTGTCCCCAGATTGCCAAGGTCCTGCATAAGGTTGTCATTACGCTGCACATAATCGAGCGCTGCAAATTGAACAGTGAGGTATCTATGGTCGATGGGCTTCCCTGGTTGTATTTAATTTGTGACTCTTGAAAAAACAAGGTAGTCTCAGGTCCGTATACATTTTTTGTAGAATCATCCAGAATCTGTGCCGATGCCTGGTAGGCAAAGAGCAACAGTATTGGACTGAATAAGTAAATTAATTTTTGCACGCCCAAAATTAAATAAAACCGCATTAATTCAAACCTTTCTTATGAATGGCAGCCTTTATCATTTTCAGTAATTTTTCTTCGTCCTGATCGTGAATAAACATTGCCATAGGTTGATAATACAAAGGTACCTGATCAAAATGGGCAAGGAGTTCCGGTTGCGTTAGTTTTACAAAATCTTTCTCTGTAGTGAGTATGGGTACTGCTTGTGCAGCATTTTCACTTTTACTGAACTCTGCCAGTGCCATCACATCTTCCTTGGTATACAGGTGATGATCTGGGAAACGAAAATGCTTAACTATTTTATATCGATCTGTTAAAAAATTTTTGAGGGGTACAGCATTAGCAATGCCTGTCACTAATATAATTGCTTTTGCTTTCAGTTTTTGGCCATCTATTGCCTCCGGGACTCCATACTCAATACCGGAAAAAAATACGGGCACCTTGGGGGCATATTCCACTATTTTGCCGAGAACAGCTTTCTTTTCATGAACAGAAGGGAGATGTGGCACTTTAGTGATAATAATAGCATCTGCCCTGCATGCTCCTCCAGCAGATTCTCGGAGGCGTCCGGCAGGCAGCAGCATGTCGTCGTAAAAAGGTTTGGCAAAATCGGTGAGTAAAATATTGAAAGTTCCTTTTACAGCCCTATGCTGGTAAGCATCGTCCAGTAAAATAAGCTTTATCCCTTCATCTTCGGCAAGTATATAGGGTATCGCCATGGCCCGCTCCTCTCCGACTGCCACGACAACGTCGTTTTTAAATTTTCTGTAAAGCTGGTAAGGCTCATCTCCCAGACTTGTTGGCGTCACATCATCATCAGCGAATAAGAAGCCTTTTGTTTTTCTTCCATATCCCCGGCTCAGGACGGCCAGCCTAAAATCGCCTTTTAGCCCTCGGATCAGCAATTCTGTCATAGGTGTCTTTCCGGAGCCGCCGACATTCAAATTGCCAATCACAATGGTGGGTACAGTAAAATCTATAGCAGGCTTCAAGCCTATGTTATACATATGATTGCGCAAACCAGTAATGAGCCTGTAAATCAGCGCCAATGGAAGAAGTAAATACCGGATGATTGTCAACTCAATATATTTCTGATAACTTTGAGATGCAAGTTGATTGAATTATGATAAAGTTAAAAGCCTTAAGTAATTATTTAGAAGAAATTGCGCCGTTACCACATCAGGAAAGCTACGACAATTCAGGTTTGCTGGTCGGAAATGCAGAACAGCTGATTGACAAGGTCCTCATCACCCTGGATGTTACCGAAGCAGTGGTAGAGGAAGCAATCGCTAAAAATTGTCAACTCATTGTGGCGCATCACCCTATCATTTTTAAAGGGTTAAAGCGGCTGACCGGAAGTAATTACGTAGAGCGCACCGTTTTAAAAGCGATTAAAAATGATATTGCTATTTATGCTTCCCATACCAATCTCGACCACGCCAGTGAGGGCGTCAATAAAAAGATTGCAGATAAGTTACAATTGCAACATCAGCGGATTCTGGCACCCTCACAAGGCAGTCTCACTAAACTCGTTACATTTGCTCCTATTGCTGAAGCAAAGCAAATTAAAGCTGCGTTGGGTGCCGCTGGTGCCGGCCATATCGGCAATTACAAAAATTGCAGTTTTGAAAGCAAGGGTACTGGCACATTTGAGCCTGGAGACGCAGCAGATCCACACATTGGTAGCCAGGGAAAACTGGAAAATGTGGAAGAAAGCCGTATAGAAGTGCTCGTACCAAGTCATTTACAACAAAAAGTACTGTATGCGCTGCAAGATGCCCACCCTTATGAAGAAGTTGCCTATTACCTTTCTGATTTGAACAATACCAATCAGGATGTTGGCGCAGGCCGCATCGGTGAACTTTCTCATGCATTAGCCCCTGAAGCATTTCTCGGCTATCTCAAAAAGCACATGGAACTGAAAGTCATTCGCCATACAGTTTTTAACAATGATATTAAAAGAATTGCCGTCTGTGGTGGAGCCGGTAGCTTTCTATTGAAAACTGCCATAAATGCAGGTGCAGATGCTTTTGTTACATCAGATTTTAAGTATCATGAATTTTTTGATGCAGAAGAACGCTTGCTAATTGCTGATATAGGCCATTATGAAAGTGAGGTTTTCACAAAAGCGCTATTTTATGAGCTATTAAGTAAAAAATTCACTAATATTGCACTCTATTTATCCGAGGTAGTAACTAATCCAATCTGTTATTTCTAATTACATGGAAAGCACCGTAGCAAAAAAACTTGACGCCCTTCTTAAACTTCAATCTATTGATTCTGAACTCGATTCCCTTGTAAAAGTAAGGGGTGCCCTCCCAGAGGAGGTTCGTGATTTGGAAGATGAGATTGCAGGTTACCAAACCAGAGTAGATAAATACAACCAGGACTTACAAAGTCTTGAACTGGAAATTAGTAATAATAAAGTAGCGATAAAAGATGCTGAAAAACTCATAAAAAAATATGAGGAGCAGCAAATGAATGTACGTAACAACCGTGAGTACGACGCTATTTCCAAAGAGGTTGAATTACAAAATCTGGAAATCCAGATCTCTGAGAAAAGAATTAAGGAAGGCTATCACAAAATAGAATTAAAGAACGAAGAAATAAAAGCGACGCAGGGTATACTTGATGAGCGCACAAAAGATCTTCAGTCCAAGAAATCTGAACTTGACGTTATTGTCTCTGAAAGCGAAGGCGAAGAAAAGAAATTATACGATTCCCGTGAGAAAGCTAAAAAGCATATCGAAGAACGTATCCTTAATTCTTATGAAAAAGTAAGGAACAATGCCATCAATGGCCTGGCTGTAGTAACGGTTAAAAGAGGTGCATGTGGAGGATGTTTTAACATTGTACCACCACAAAGACAGGCAGATATCCGTGAGCGCAAAAAGATCATTGTTTGCGAACATTGTGGTAGAATACTTGCCGATGTGGAAGATGTTGTTGTAGAAGAGGAACCTAAAAAAACAAAAAGAGCAAAAAAATAAGAATGATACGCTTTTTTAAAAGCATTTCGATATTAAAGGTGGGCTTATTAGCGCACCTTTTTTTTGCCCTTTCTTTTGTGCTGAACGCT
>JBGSXH010000616.1:0-3634 GCA_041751515.1 Cyclobacteriaceae bacterium
CATTTCACCTGATGGGAAAAGAGTACTGGTTTCGGCGCGAGGCGATGTTTTTAACCTGCCGGCAGAGGAAGGTTATATTGCCAACGAAACTGCTAGCAGTGGCGTGGCAGATCGTTATGCCGCATGGTCGCCCAATGGAAAGTATTTGGCGTATTGGTCAGATGCATCTGGGGAATATCAACTTGTGATTAAAGACATCGCCAATAAGACTACAGAGACGCTTACCTCTTTCGAGACAGGCTTCTATTATAATATTCATTGGTCCCCTGATAGTAAAAAGGTTGTGACGATCAACCAGGCGATGGGCGTGTTGCTCATCGATATACCTTCCGGTTCGGTTAAAACGATCGATAAAGGAAAAGACATGTTTGAAGGTGGACTGCAAGGATTTCAGGTCAATTGGTCTCCTGATAGCCGTTACGTGGTTTACAACATGTCTAAAGAAAACAGCGCCACTGCTGCCCTGTATCTCTATGATTCATCTTCAGAAAATGTAAATAAAATTACCTCAGGCTTTTACTCCGATAGCGGACCAGTTTTCAGTGAAGATGGCAAGTATATCTTCTTTCGGACCAATAGAACCTTTAATCCGCTTTATTCCGATCTGGACAATACCTTTATTTATCCCAATACCACAACCATTGCTGTTGGTACTGTAGCGAAATCAGTCCCATCAATCATCGCACTAAAAAATGATGATCAGGAAGTGAAAAAGGAAGGTGAAGAAAAAAAAGATAAAGACAAGAAAAAAGATAAGGACGAAGAAGAAGATAAAAAGCCGGAAAGTATCGCCTTTGAAGTCGACGGATTTGAAATGCGCCTGGAAATGCTGGATATTCCCGCAGGAAATCTGGGCAAACTGGCATCCATTGAAGGCAAGCTGATTTACCTCCGATATCCTAATTCGGGTAGCCCTGAAAATGTGAATGCCAGACTTGAATTGTATGACTTCGAAGAGAAAGAGTCCAAGCCTATTCTGGACGATGTGAACGGCTACCAACTGGCTGCCAATAGGAAAAAAATAATGGTGAGCACCAAGGGTGAGCTGGCCGTGATAAAGCCTGAGCCCGATCAGAAAATAGATAAAAAGGTGCCTACTAAAGACCTGATGATGTCAGTAGTTCCTGCAGAGGAATGGAAGCAAATTTTTAACGAGGTATGGCGATTGGAAAGGGATTATTTTTATGACCCTGAAATGCATGGGGTAGACTGGGAAAGCATGCGTACCAAGTATGGAGCTTTGGTTGAGCAGGCCAATTCACGAAGAGATGTTAATAGCATCATTGGCAACCTGATTGCTGAGCTGAATGCTTCCCATACCTATGTGGGTGGCGGAAGTATGGAAAGTGCCAGCAGCATCAATGTTGGCTATCTGGGTGCCGATTTCACCTTTGAGAACGATGCATACCGGATCAAAAAAATTGTGACCGGTGCCCCCTGGGACCTGGAAGTACGATCGCCACTACAAAAGCCTGGTGTTGATGTCAATGAAGGTGACTATATTTTGGAGATAAATGGTGTCGCTTTGGACAGGGAAAAATCAGTTTATGCACTGCTTCAGGGGCTGGCAGATAAGACGGTACAGTTAACTGTCAATAGTGAACCTACTGCCAAAGGTGCCAGAAAGGTATTGGTAAAACCACTGTCTTCGGAAGCCCGGCTAAGAAATCTTGCCTGGATCAACAACTTCCGAGAGCGAGTCGAAGAGGCTACGGATGGGAAAATCGGCTACGTATTTGTGCCGAGCACCGGGGTTGACGGTCAGAATGAGTTATTCAGACAGTTTTATGGTCAGATGAATAAGGAAGGCTTTATCATCGATGAGCGATTCAATAATGGCGGTCAGATACCCGACCGTTTTGTAGAACTACTAGACAGGGGACCATTAGCCTTCTGGGCAGTAAGGGATGGTGAAGACTGGGCCTGGCCTCCGTCTGGCAATTTCGGACCGAAAGTAATGCTGATTAATGGTTTTTCAGGCTCTGGTGGTGACGCCTTTCCGGATTACTTCCGAAAGCGGGAAATTGGCCCGCTGATTGGCACCAGAACCTGGGGAGGCCTGATCGGTATTTCCGGAGCACCCCAGCTTATTGACGGTGGCTCCGTGACCGTGCCAACATTCCGCATGTATGATCCCGATGGCACATGGTTCAAAGAAGGCCATGGTGTTGATCCTGACATTGAAGTGGTAGAAGACTTCGAAAGCCTCGCCAAAGGAACCGATGCTCAGCTGGAAGCTGCCATTGAGGAAGTAATGAGACTTCTCAACAGTGGTGACTCCTTTAGCCCACCAGAAAGACCGACATACGAAACCAGGTAAATAAAAAAGCCCTTGCAACGAGTTGCAAGGGCTTTTTTTTGCACTAAGCGAATGGATTTGCTGTCTTTAGGCAATTGCCTCCTAAGGCATTATCAACTTAGCTTATACAATGCATCGATTCCCTCATATAGCTTATATATTATAAATTAACGAAGTGATCAGTAGCAAAATAATATGCTAAAATTTTATAAATTTACAATGATTAAAAACAAAGCTGATAACGGTTTCACAATAATAAATGGGAATCCAATTGGCATCATTTCGCCCCGATCATAACATGCATTTTAAAAACAAAAACATGGCAGTATCAAAAGACAACCTGGAGCCTGCAGGCTCAGCCAGTGACGGCATTCCAAAAGTAACAGGAATTGGAGGCGTTTTCTTTTTCTCCGACAATCCCGGCGAATCCAGAGCATGGTATGCAGATAATTTAGGGCTAGAAGTCAATGAATGGGGTTCAAGTTTTGAGTTCAGAAACGCCAACCGACCTGAAGAAATCAATTACCTGCAATGGAGTCCTTTTAAGAATGGGAGCGAATATTTTGCACCTTCTAAAAAAGAGTTTATGATTAATTACAGGGTGCAGCATATTGAACTGCTTTTGGAGAAGCTAAAAGCCAAAGGCGTAACCATTGTTGATGAAATTGAAACCTATGAGTATGGAAAATTCGTCCATATCATGGACAATGAGGGCAACAAAATAGAGCTGTGGGAGCCTGTGGACGAAGTTTTCACGGCAATGGGAGGAAAAACAACCAAATGAATAATTCTCCTCTCTGCGTATAAAACGAACATAAACCTTCAATTTATTTATCCGTGTTTCCAGGGCTTCCGTCTCGGGAGCCACATGGGCACGTTTTCTTTGTATAACAGATATTCCTCTCCAAAACGCCTCGCTAAACCTGGTTCTTCAGATAGTTTAAAATAGACGGTATTGATCAGAAAAAACAGGAATGCCCATACGCCAATGGCTGTCGATCTAAATAAAATGGCCTCTCCCAACAATGACAACAGTACACCGAGAATCATGGGGTTGCGAACATAGGCATACAAACTACTGATAATCAGCTTTTTTGTAGGATCCCAGGGTGCCAATGTACCCTTTCCGATCTGAATAAACATCCGGAATGTCAGGATAATGATCATTAAACCAATGCCAATAAAAATACTGCCGGATAATGTGCTCCAAATACCAGTCAATCGAAAATCATTTTCAATAAAATACGGCACGACAATCAAGACTGTGATCGGTAAGATGAAAGAAAGTGAATGTCTTAGCATTTTCATCAATTTATAAACCTGCGCTCCATCGAA
>JBGSXH010000617.1:0-2164 GCA_041751515.1 Cyclobacteriaceae bacterium
TTCGGTTCAGCATTGCTATGGAGTCGGAAGGCATACGTATCTACAACTATTTTGCAAGGATCGAAGACATGGCATGCTTTTATAGTAATAATTTTAGGGAATGAAATAGTGCCAGGAGCACACTTAATAAGTGGATTGCAATAACTTCAATAGATAGTAAGATGAAGGCAATGGTATATACTGAATATGGCCCTCCGGAGGTTGTCCGATTCGAGGAGGTGGACAAGCCTGTACCGCAGGACAATGAACTTTTGATTAAAGTTTATGCAACCACAGTCAATCGGACAGATGCTGGTTTCCGCAGTGCTGAATACTTTGTTTCTCGATTTTGGAGCGGTCTTTTACGCCCCAAATATCCAATATTAGGCTGTGAGTTTGCCGGCATCATTGAAGCGGTGGGAGCAGATGTTACTATCTTTAAGATAGGTGAACGGGTCTTTGGATACAACGATGTGAAATTCGGAGGTCATGCTGAATATGTTACCATTGCTGAACATGATGCTGTTACACTTTTACCCACTAACCTTAATTTTGATGAAGCCGCTCCCATGACAGAAGGTGCTCATTATGCATTAAATTACATCAGAGCATCTAAAATAAAGAGCGGCCAGGAGGTTTTGGTTTATGGTGCAACAGGTGCTATCGGCAGTGCTGCGGTTCAGCTGTTCAAACATTTTGGGGTGAACGTTACTGCTGTTTGTAATACGAAAAATATAGCGCTCGTCAAGTCGCTCGGTGCATCGGTTGTCATAGACTATCAGACACAGGATTTTACGGAGACAAAAAACAAATTCCATTTAATTTTTGATGCTGTAGGCAAAAGCTCTTACAAACAATGTAAGGCATTGCTTTGTGAAAAAGGAATTTATGTCTCCACAGAATTGGGAAAGCATGGGGAGAATATATTTTTTGCCATTGCAACAGCATTTTCGAGAGGTAAAAGAGTTTTATTTCCTATTCCTACAATCGATCAAAAGGACATGATCTTTCTAAGATCGCTGGTGGAAAAAGGGGAGTATAAACCTGTGATTGACAGAAAATATAAGCTTGATCAGCTGGTTGCGGCATATAAGTATGTCGAGACCGGACAAAAAACGGGGAATGTTGTGATAACAGTGGTCGGTTGAAGCGCAGTATCATTCAAAACCATCCGAAATAGGCTTAAAATAAGTGCTGATAGAGTAGCATATAAAAGTGCTTCCTGACGACTCCAACCTGGGCTGTTTGAAATACAACATGCTTAGGTAATTTTGCTACATTGCGTGACTGCATGCTCAGTTTCCTGAATGAATATGCCTGCCATTAATCTTCAAAATCTACCAATCCCTGTCGTTTTCGATCAACATTCAATTGCATTACATCGGGTCTGGAATAGTGGCCATTGGAATCAAAGTTTTGTCGTTCTCTTCTGACCTGCTTATGGTCGATGGTAGCCATCAACAGTAATTCCTGATTTGTAGCCGGTTCAATCACCCAATTGCCATCCGGACCTGCCAGGCAGGATCCACCATTCGCCAGCACATCGGGGCAGTTTCTGGTTATTTGATCGTAGTAAGGCGTGTCCAGTGGAATATCCGCCTTGCGCATCAGGCCTGAAGCGGATATTACATAGGAGCGTGATTCTTTGGCGATATGGCGGGTGATATCAGTAGTATTGCTTTTGCTCCCCGGCCAGACGGCCACGTGCAAATTTTCGCCCTGCCCATAGAGCGCAGCGCGGCTGAGCGGCATCCAGTTCTCCCAACAATTCAGTCCGCCTACAGTGAATGCGCCCAGGGGGTGCACCCTAAGTCCATGGCCATCACCATTTGACCATACCAACCGCTCTTCATAGGTAGGAACCAGTTTGCGGTGAACAGATGCTATCGCGCCTTTCTGGTTGATATAAATGAGGCTGCAATACACACTGTGACCACCTCTATCGACCGGTTTTTCTGCGCAGCCGACATAGATTGCGATATTGTATTTTGCTGCAGTCTGACACAAAACATCCAGATCACCTGCTTCTGGATTTATGGCCTGGTCCAGATAATGGGCGAAGATTTCTTTTTGTACCTCAGATTCAAATCGGGCGCCATCGGTCAGTGCTACCCAAAATGGATAACCAGGAAGCAGTGTTTCTCCGAAAACGATCAGCTGGCATCCTGCTTGCCCCGCCTGCTCA
>JBGSXH010000618.1:0-2124 GCA_041751515.1 Cyclobacteriaceae bacterium
ATGATGCCATTGTTGTATTGGAAAATATATATAGCAAAATTGAAGCGGGTGCTGATCCCCATGAAGCAGGTAAAAAAGGAACAGAAGAAATTTTCTTTGCTGTAATCTCCACGACAGTAGCCCTGACCTCTGTATTTTTCCCTATTGTATTCTTACAAGGGTTGACCGGTCGGTTGTTTAGGGAATTTGGTATTACCATCGCCGGAGCCGTGATTATTTCCTCCTTTGTGGCTTTGACGCTGTGTCCAATGTTAGCGACCAAGCTCCTAAAAAAGCGTGAAAGACAAACCTGGCTTTACAGAAAGACTGAACCGTTTTTTGTGTGGTTAAACGAAGGTTATAATGTTGCCCTTGATGGATTTATGAAATATAAATGGGTAGCTTTTGCTGTTATACTTGGGGCAACATTCTTGATTTTTCAGACTGGAAGCGTACTGCCAAGGGAATTAGCTCCTAAAGAGGATCGTAATACGTTTAGGATCATTGCTACCGGGCCGGAAGGGGCAACATTCGAATACATGGATGCCTATGTGACTGAAATTAGCAAAGTCTCCAGGGAGCAGGTGCCTGAAATTGAATCTATCTTATCTGTTACTTCGCCGGGATTTGGTGCTTCATCTTCGGTAAACTCGGCATTTATTATAGGAAACTTGGTACCCAGAAATGAACGACAGAGAGGCCAGACAGCAATAGTCGATGCGTTAAAACCCTTTGTCAATGCCAATACACGTGCTAGGGCATTCATTACCGAACCCGAAACCATAGGCAACCGCAGGGGCGGGCTTCCCTTGAGTTTTGTTTTGCAAGCCCAAAATCTGGATAAGCTTAAAGCTGTATTGCCAGAGTTTGTTGCGGTAGCCCAGCAAAGTCCAGTTTTTGACTTTGTCAATGTAGACTTAAAATTTTCGAAACCTGAAATAGAAGTAACCATTGATCGGGAGAAAGCTTCTGGTATGAATGTGTCTGTAAGGGATATCGCACAAACGCTCCAACTCAGCCTGAGTGGCAGCCGGTTTGGATATTTTGTAATGAATGGGAAGCAGTATCAGGTTATAGGACAAGTAGAAAGACAAAACCGAAGCACACCTTTGGATTTACAATCTATATATGTAAAAACCAGAAATGGCGATCTGACTCAGCTAGACAATCTGGTTACTTTAAGGGAAAATTCAACCCCACCTCAGCTGTATAGATATAATCGGTTTGCATCAGCAACCATATCAGCGAGCTTGTCGCCTGGTTATTCACTGGGTGCGGGTATAGAGGAAATGGACAGAATAGCAAAAGAAGTATTGGATGATACTTTTCAGACGGCTTTATCTGGCTCATCAAGGGAGTTTAAAGACAGTGCGGGTAATCTTTACTTTGCTTTTGCACTGGCTCTCATTCTGATTTACCTGGTACTCGCAGCTCAGTTCGAAAGTTTCCGAGATCCACTTATTATCATGTTCACTGTTCCTTTGGCTTTATTTGGAGCATTGGCAACTCTTTGGTATTTCAATGAATCCATCAATATATTTTCACAAATTGGTATGATCATGCTGATAGGGCTGGTTACTAAAAACGGTATTTTGATAGTGGAATTTGCCAACCAGCGAAAAGCACGAGGAATGAACATCAACGAAGCAATTGTAGGAGCAGCCAAGGCTCGTTTTCGCCCAATTTTGATGACATCCCTTTCAACCATTCTTGGTATCCTCCCGATTGCCCTTGCTTTGGGAGCAGGAAGCGAAAGCCGGGTATCTATGGGCGTGGCTGTAATTGGAGGTATGTTATTGGCAACATTTCTGACATTGTTCGTGATTCCTGCCATTTATGTATTTTTCACTAGTAAGGAGAAACGACTCGCACGATTTTAATGAAAAAACAAATTTTATATCTGGTTGCCATCGTGCAATTTGTATTTGCTTTTAGTCAGGACAGTCCTGCCAACAAGTTGTCATTGGAAGAGGTGATCGCCATGACGCTGAAGCAAAATTTCGACATTCGCACTGCCAAAATTAATGCCGATATCGCCCAAAATAACAATACTATTGGGAATGCAGGAATGTTGCCTTTAATAGGTGCTGCTAGTGTTTATGATATTTCGATTCGAGACTCGAGGGCTGAGTTTTTTAGTGGTGC
>JBGSXH010000619.1:0-1619 GCA_041751515.1 Cyclobacteriaceae bacterium
GCCTATTCCTCCTGAGTTTTTCCGGATGGCAAGGCTTTTAATGGATACTGGATACCGCTGTTCCATTACTTCAGCATCTGTTAATCTTGTATTGGTCATGTGCTGCTGCACCGCATGCTGCCCATGAAAGCCGGGACCTGCACCGGTACCTCCCGCCAAAGTTTCGTAGTATCCGAAATGGTCGTTGCCCATAAGCAAATTATTCATCGTGCCCTGGCTATGTGCAGAAAGTCCCAAGGCTTCCAGCAACAGATTGCAAAGTTTCTGACTCAATTCTGTATTACCACCGGCCACAGCAGGACAGTCCTGACTTTTAATGCTGAATTTTGGATTTAATAGTCCTGAAGGAATATACAGTCCAATGTCACGCAATAAACCATCGTTCAGTGGCAAGGGAGCATTTACCCAAAGTCTCAAAGCATACATCACCACGCTATTGACTATTGCAGGAGTTGCATTAAAGTTATTGAAATGTGTGTTGGCACTACCCGAAAAATCAAAATGAAGCCGACCACCAATATTTTCAATTTTTACAGATAACGGACTGCCATCATCCAGGGCACCGTTTGCTGCCCAACGTGAAGTTGAGATATTTTCCAAATGCTCATTAAGTTTATGATGGCTATAGTCCTGAATTGCCCTTAAGTTAAACTGTACTATTTCGGCGCCGAATTGCTGTAAAAGCTGCTGCATTCGCCCTTCACCTGCATTAAGACTTGCCAGCGCGGCCTGTAGGTCAGCCAGGTTTTCTTCCACATTTCTGCTGGGAAATTTAGCCTCTAAAAAGATGGCTCGAATTTCATCCCATTCAAAATTAGTATGCGAAAACTCAAAGGGTGCAATGACTACACCTTCTTCTTCAAGATTTTCTGCATCCATAGGCATAGAACCAGGGGTTTTACCTCCTATTTCAGCATGATGAGCACGATTGGCAATATAAGCGATGAGCTCATTGTTGGCGTCAAATAAGCCACGGATTAATGTGATATCAGGAAGATGCGATCCGCCAAAAGCAGGATGATTGGTAATGACTGTCTGCCCGGGACTGAAAGTAATATGCTTAGCTACTTCCCGCACACAGGATCCCATACTACCCAGATGCACCGGTATATGAGGGGCGTTTACCACCAGATTTCCAAATTTATCAAGTAATGCGCAGGAAAAGTCCAGCCGCTCTTTAATATTGACGGAGAATGCGGTATGCTGAAGCACTGCACCCATATGATCTGCCAATGCTGTGAAACGGTTGGTAAACAAAGCCAGCGATATGGCTTTATTGACATCGGCAAGATCTTCATTTTTTCTATCTGGAGCGTATGTTAGTAGCTTAGTGCCATATTGATCCACTTTCAGTTGCCAGGCAGCTTCAATGATAAAAGTTGCCTGTCCGCTGGCTGCTATGGCATTTCCTCTTATTGTATCGCCCTCATCAAGCAGATCACTATTGTATACTGGAATTTGCAACCATTCCTCCCTGTCCCAATAATTTTGATATACTTTGACCTTGCGAAGCTTTTTTTGCTTTACTATCTGCAAAGATTGTTGGGAATCGACAAAAGCTTTAAGGCTTATCGAGGAAATTTCAATGCCTTTCCCGTCGATGTAATGGCCATAAAGAT
>JBGSXH010000620.1:0-4669 GCA_041751515.1 Cyclobacteriaceae bacterium
GAAGCGTCAGGAGGCATAACCAGCGAAACACTCGCAGATGTTGCCGCCTGTGGAGTCGATTTCATTTCCGTTGGTGCACTTACCCATTCGGCAAGCGCCAAAGACATGAGCTTAAAAGCAAAAAAATTTAAATAGCAATGATCGTTAAAACAAGAAAGTACAAATTGGAAACCGGCACCTATATTAAGCTGGCACTTATAAATATTTTAAAGGAGCAATGGTGGGTAATATTAATCTACGCAGCCCTCATCGTTCCTACGATTTTTATACCCAGCTGGTGGTGGTTTATTGGAGCAACTATCGCGCTGGTTTTATACCTTCTCTTTTGGCTCATTCAATTTGCCGGCGTAACACAGCTGGAACAAAATAAAGTGCTTTTCGAGAAAATGAGTTATGAAATTGACAGTCGGCAGGTGCTAATGAAGCTTAACCCCAAGCAGGGCATGCCCATTACCTGGGACAATGTAAAGAAGGCCCAGAAGGGAAAAGATTATTATGCTTTATACGTTTCCAAGGCACAACTCATTCATTTGCCATTCAAAATCTTTAATTCGGAGAACGAAAGGAAGTTTCTGGAAACTATATTGAAAAGAAAAGGCTACTTAAAGTAAAGACCACTTATGGAATTTGTTTCAAATTTCATGGCAAAACACTCTAAAATGGATTCTTAGTTTCTTAACTTAGTTTTCCATTGAGAATATCCAAAAAGAGCTAATGCCAAAAGATACTAGACTTCAAAGCCACAAAGCGGATATGGCGCGTTATTGTGCCTATCAGGAGCGAAGTATCCTTGAAGTAAAAAATAAGCTGCAGCAGCATGAACTGAATGCTGAGGAGGAAAACGAAATCATCAATTTTCTCCTTGAAGAAAAGTTTGTTGATGAATCCCGCCTGGCGAGTGCCTATACCAGAGGAAAATTTTATAGCAACAAGTGGGGTCGTGTAAAAATTCGACTTGGTTTGAGAGAAAAGGGCCTCGATAATGATACCATCGCCGAAGGTCTTAAGGAAATCGACAATGAGGAGTACCGGCAAATGCTCGTTAAGCTCATTGACAAAAAAATTGTCAGCCTGAAATCAACGGAGCTCCTTCCTCTCAAGCAAAAGCTGGCACAATATGCCATTGGAAAAGGTTATGAATATGACTTGATCAAACTACTGATTGACAGAAGATTGGAAGGTTAACGATTTTCAAACTGGTATTGTATATTGTTCTCATGACTAAAATACACCCGCTTTCCGCTTAATTCTTCAAATAAAGGTCTTAACATCAATACGGCATTCTTTTCCGTCTGTTCCAAAATACCCCCTTCAAGCGCTGACTGACGTATTTGTGCTTCCGCGGCTCGATAAGCTGAGGAAATGAGCTTTTTATCGTCCTTATAATAGACTGACTTGTTAACGGAGTATATACGGGTTTTATCAAGATCCAGCTTATAGTAGCATAGCTCAGGTGACGGCAAAGTGACGATAAGAGAGTCACCTTTTGTTTGAATATCTTCTTCACGCATCTTTGTCAAATCGATGCATCCTACCGCTTCTCCCTGGCTAATTAGAACTGCCTTTGAATCAGGAACCTTGAAAAGCCATAAATAAGCGTCATTTTTTTCAGAAAGCTCAGTGATCTCCTGAAAATTATATCGAACCAGCTCTAAACGTCCCAAATGTTCGATTTTATCCAGAATAGTAGTATTGGTGATGGTAGTTTCCGGGTCATTGTTACCTTTATTGAACCACTGAGGAACATTCACCCAGAAATAAACTAACAAAAGCGCAATTAATAATATGGGAAGGAATCGTAAAAACGACCTGTAAAGCATATCTTTAACTATTAATATCAGGATTACCAAAGTGTTATACTGCTCAATATATCATTAAAATTATAAGTGACATAACCGCACTGTAACTTTTACAAAACCAAGCCTGTGCATGAACAATAATATTAAAGACGGTTTCAATTTTGTTTCCAAACTCAATCCGAGCCGTATAAAAAATATTTTTTTAGTGACTTTCAGTTACTTATGGTCGCGAATAACCGGCAGAGCGGTGCATCAAGGCATGCCTATAAGTTTGTCTTTTGAGCCCACCACTTCCTGCAATCTGCGCTGTCCGGAATGCCCAAGCGGACTTCGCTCCTTTACCCGGCCCACTGGCATGATGCCGGAAGATCTTTTTAAAACAACGATCGATGCGCTGGAAAAGCAACTGGTTTATCTACTCTTCTATTTCCAGGGAGAGCCGTATCTTCACCCGAAATTTTTAGAGCTGGTACAGTATGCATCTGAAAAGAAAATCTATACTGCAACGTCTACCAACGCACATTTCCTTAACGATAAGCAAGCCGAAAAAACCGTCCGATCTGGTCTGGACAGGCTCATCATTTCGCTGGATGGCACCACCCAGGAGACTTATGAAAGTTACAGAATTGGTGGTAAGCTGGAGAAAGTCATCAGCGGCACTGAACGCGTTGTGTATTGGAAAAAGAAACTCAAATCAAAGACACCTCATATCATTTTCCAGTTTCTGGTAGTAAAGCCAAACCAGCATCAGATTGAGGAGGTGAAGCAGCTGGCAAAAAAAATTGGTGTAGATGAGGTAGGATTTAAAACTGCCCAAATATATGACTATGAAGATGGATCACCCCTGATCCCTACCATCGATAAATATGCTCGATATCAGCAAAACGCTGAAGGCAAATACGAGATAAAGAATAGACTGCTTAACCATTGCTGGAAAATGTGGCACTCGTGTGTTGTCACCTGGGACGGCAGAGTGGTACCTTGCTGTTTTGATAAGGACGCGCACCATGTCATGGGGGAAATATCGAAGAAAAGCTTTAAAGATGTCTGGCAGGGACCGGCTTACCAGCGGTTTAGAACGGCTGTACTGCAATCACGCAGCAATATTGAAATGTGTAAAAATTGCACAGAGGGCACCAAAGTCTGGGCTTAAAACCATTTATACTTCCCGAAAACCGTAAATTAAACATGGCTAAATTATTTAGACATAGCAGTAAAAAAGTGGGCCTGCCGCCTGGTGCACTGGTTTATGTAGGCAAAAAACACGAGCAACCACTGGATATTAACTGTTTTGAATATAGCGCCCAGCATTGCGAGTCATATAAAGCAAACACTATAGAAGAAATTCGCCATTCGGCAGATGCTTTTCATTGGATTGACCTGATTGGCGTGCACCATGTAGAGATTGTTGAGAAATTATGTTCCCGATTTAATGTCCATCCTCTTACTATTGAAGATATTATCAATACCGACCAAAGGCCAAAAATAGAGGAAGGAGATGGTTACGTTTATGTAGTCTTAAAAATGCTTGATTATGATAAAAAAGTAAACGGCATTGTCGGAGAGCAAATTAGCCTTCTTATGGGCCCCAATTTTGTTATTACTTTTCAAGAGCGGCCTGGCGATACTTTCCAGGGAGTTCGCAACCGCTTGTCGGCAGGGAAAGGACGTATAAGAAAATCCGGTCCGGGCTACCTGATGTATGCATTGATAGACGGCATCATCGACAATTATTATACAGTACTTGAAAGAATGGGGGAAAGGCTGGAAAATTCGGAAGAGGCGCTGCTGAAATCACAGAGCAACCAAAGCCTCCATGAGCTCTACCACCTGAAAAGAGAGCTTTTGCTGGTTCGCAGAGCTGCATGGCCAGCCAGGGAAGTACTTGCCAGATTGCAGCGCGATGAATTACCGCTCATCCGGGCAGAGCACAAAGTATATTACAGAGATGTCTATGACCATACTATTCAGGTAATAGACACTGTAGAAACGTACCGCGACCTGGTGGCGGGTATGGTGGACTTGTATCAGTCCATGCAGAGTAACCGAATGAACGCCATTATGAAGGTACTCACCATTATATCAACTATATTTATCCCGCTCACCTTTATTGCCGGTGTTTACGGTATGAACTTCGAATACATGCCTGAACTCGACACAAAATATGGTTATTTTATAAGTCTTTTGGTAATGGCGGCTGTGGCCCTGACCATGATATTTTGGTTTAGAAGAAAAAACTGGCTTTAATCATTTAGGTAAGCGCACCTACTATATTATTCTTTCCCATCAGCAAAATCTTGCAGGTAGTCATATGTCTTTGTGAGCTTTCCTCCGGTAGTAATTGTTGCTCGGGCAATCATTCCTTCGGCATCGTCACTGAGCAAGTTGGGCAGTACATGATCTATGAGCTCTCTGCCAAAGTCTTTGCTGGCATCTCTGGGCAATTCGCAGGGCAGATTGTCAACTGCCATTACAGTTACTTTCTGCCCACTATAGGGTGGTGCAACAACATCCTTTTCG
This sequence comes from Cyclobacteriaceae bacterium, assembly GCA_041751515.1. Lineage (GTDB taxonomy): Bacteria > Bacteroidota > Bacteroidia > Cytophagales > Cyclobacteriaceae > JBGSXH01. The sequence continues at coordinate 4,320 of JBGSXH010000620.1, forward strand.
GGATCATAATCATATACCGGGTTGTCTATTGTAGCCGGCATTTTAGTGGAGGGAATCGATCCCTCAATATCACAGGTAATATCTGCAATTACCGAGATGTTAAAGGTATCTTTCAGCATATCTTCCTTACTGAATAATACCGGTGCTTTCGGATCCCAATAGGCAGCGCTTATCAATATATCTGATGACAAATAAGGGGCAAACGATGAAATATATCCTTCAGGATTATCATAGAAATCTTCTTTGGTAAAGTCCTGCCCATCCTCTCTTTTGTTGTATTCGTCAGAGTCCAACTGAACATATACAGGTTTATCAAATGTTTGATGGAGATATACCTCCGCATTTACTTC